>JBHEOL010000139.1:0-6675 GCA_046261635.1 Thermoanaerobaculia bacterium
GCCGACGATGGAGAAGGTCGTGGAGAGTGTCGCGAGCACGTTCGAGTGCGCGAAGAGCGAAGTATGCACGCGGGCGATGCCGGCGGCGCGGATGCTCGCGGCGTGGCTCGGGTGGAACGACTCGCTCCTCAAGCTCCGCGAGATTCGCGAGGCGTTCGGTCTCCGCAGCAATGGAACGGTGTCGGATCTCATCCGGCGCTGCAAACATGAGCTCACGCGCGATCCGGCATTGCAAAGGGCAGCAAGCGCGTGCCGGGCGATGCTCGCTGCCTCGACTCAGACGGCGCTCGACGCGCCCTACTGAGCTCCGACTACCCCCTCGACAACTCACCTTTCGCCGGCCGATCTCGATCGGGATGGCGAAGGTCTGTCTGTTCGTCCAACTCGTAGTCGATTTCGAGCCCGTCCGCGCGGTCCTCGCGCGCCCCGGATCCCGCGGACCTGACCCGCGACGACCTCAATACCAATCTCGCCCGCTGATTTCGTCAAGTGAGCGATGACTCGCGCCGCCTCCGCAAAGGGTCACATCTACGATGTTCGGGCTGAACTCCGAATTTCGAAGATGTGACCCCGGGTCGACCGGTCCGCGGACCTGACCCGCGACGACCTCAATACCAATCTCACCCGCTGATTTCGTCAAGTGAGCGATGACTCGCGCCGCCTCCGCAAAGGGTCACATCTACGATGTTCGGGCTGGACTCCGAATTTCGAAGATGTGACCCCGGGTCGACCTGAAGAATTGACCCCGGGTCGACCTGACCCCGGGTCGACCCTGGGTCGGCTCTCTTGATTTGGATTAATGTTACCGTTCTGCGAATCCGAAAGACAATGTTGATTCGAGGAGGGTCCCATGAGGAAGTTCTCTCTCGTGCTGTTGCTCTCCGTCGCGGTCTCCGGTTGCGCGACCACGGTTACGCCGGTCGCCACGAACGAGCAGTTCGTTCGCGATCTGTATGCAGCGTTCGCCCGTGGAGACGGGGGCGCAGTCATCGATGCGTTCGATCCGCAGATTCGCTGGATGGAAGCCGAAAGCACCGAATACTCCGATCGCAACCCGTACATTGGGCCGCAGGCTGTGGCCGAGGGGGTGTTCGGGCGGCTGATGTCCGAGTGGGATGGGTTTCAGGTCCATCCGGAGGAGTTCATCAGCGAAGGGAACCGCGTCGCCGTCCTCGGACGCTACGCCGCGAAGTACAAGGCGACCGGGAGGTCGCTCGATGCGCAGTTCGTTCATGTCTGGACGGTCGAGAACGGGAAGGCGACGGCGTTCCAGCAGTACGCGGATACGGCGCAGCTTGCGCGGGTTATGGGGATGCAGCCTTAGAGGGCGATTGTCGTGGGTCGGGGGGAGCTCGGCTTCGTGGGAGGCCGGGTCGGAGGCTGAAGCCTCCGCCACTCAGCCGGTCGGCCAGTGGACCCATTCGCGCCTCAGGAGGCCGAGAAACACCGAGTCCTGCACGCCTCCCCCTACGCGCCACCGCTCTCTCAAATACCCTTCCCTTCGGAATCCGATGCGCTCGAGCAGCCGGAGGGACGGTTCGTTGAGAGGATCGACATCGGCTTCGATGCGCTGGAGCTCGAGATCCTCGAACGCGTGGCGCAGCAGAAGCGCCACTGCCTCCGAGGCGAGCCCTTCACCCCACCGCTTGCTCGTCAGGGCGAATCCGATCTCCGCGCGGAGGTTATTGCGGTCGATCCAGGCGAGGGTGCAGGTCCCGATGATTCGATCGTCCTCGTCGGCGACGCCCCACTGATAGAGCGTCCCCGCCTCGAAGTAGGCGTGGATCTCGTGAATGAGCGCGACGGCCTCCGCCTCGGATTCGAACCGCGGAGAGCTCCAGTAGCGAGCGACTCTCGCATCCGAAAAGACTCCGTAGACGTCGGCCGCGTCCTCGAGCTCCAGCCATCGGAGCTTCACGCGATGTCCGGCAAGTGTCGGCAGTGTCATGGGGCGGGATTCTAATCGGGATCGGCAACCCCGCGGAGGCGCCGGGCTGGAAAGCCCTGACCACGGGACGTCCAGTACCCGCTGGTGTTCGGTGAATTTTGTCGAGTCTGCTCGCCGGAAGTGCGTCCGCGGGGGGAGAATGGCGATCATGCGAGTCATCCTGCGCGAGACCGAAGTGACCGACCTGCCGATTTTTCTCGAGCAGCAGCTCGACCCCGAGGCCGCCCGGATGGCCTCGCTCCTCCCTCGCGACCGCGATGCGTTCATGGCGCATTGGGGGAACATCTTCGGCGACGAGGGGGTGGTCACCAGAACCGCCCTGCTCGAAGCGGAGGTCGCGGGATACGTGGTCTGCTACGAGAAGGAGGGGCAGCACCTGCTCGGATACTGGATCGGGCGCGAATTCTGGGGCCGCGGGGTCGCCACGCAGGCCGTGGCGGGATTCCTCGGTTTCGTGAAGGTCCGTCCGCTTCGCGCATTCGTCGCGGAGCAGAACCGGGCGTCGATCCGCGTTCTCGAGAAGTCCGGCTTCGCTCTCCGCGACCGCTCCGTGGGCGACGACGGAATCGCGGAGCTCATGTTCGAGCTCGGCGAGAGTTCCTGACCCGCCGCGTAGGCAGTCCTCGAGGTGAGGGGATCGACGACTTCTCGAGCAGTTCTGGAGTTATGCTTCCAGATACGGTTCACGCTCCCCGTCCCTGAATCCAATGCCCGTTCGGAGCATTATGTTCGTGCCAGTGTCCGGTCCCGGAGGAACCGGCGAGTACTTCCGCTGTCTGGTTCTCGCGGATGCGATCCGGCAGAGATGGCCGGACATCGAGTTGCGGTTCGTCCTGAATCGCCATGCGGGATTCGTTACGGCCGTTCCCTATCCCGTGGATCTGATCGACGCGTCTCCGACGCGGTCCGTGCGCGGGGTCGTCGACGCGATCGAGCGCCAGCGCCCGCGGCTCGTGGTGTTCGACAGCGCGGGACGCCGCGCCCAGTACCGTGCGGCGCGGCGCGCTGGAGCGCGAATCGTCTACGTCAGCTCGCGGGAGAAGGCGCGCTGGAGAGGATTTCGCTGGCGTCGCATGTCCCTCGTGGACGAGCATTGGATCGTTCAGCCCGACCCGCGTCTGAAACGGCTGTCGTGGCTCGAGAAGCTCAAGTGCCGCGCGATGCCGCGGGTGCGAGTCCTCCTTCTCGACACGCTGTTTCGCGCGCCGGAAGCGGAAGAGTTCGCGGCCTTGAGCGCCCGTCTGGGAGTCGATGACGGAAGGTATGCGCTGTTCTGCCCGGGCGGCGGCGGATCTTCCGGGTACATGGGCGACCCCGGAAAGGTCTACCTCGAGGCGGCCCGGCGTTTCACTCGTGAATCCGCAATTCCGGCGGTGTGCGTGGTGGGTCCCAATGCGCGCGCGGAGGCGCTGCAGGCGGACGGGGTGCGAACCTTTCATGCGCTGCCGAATTCCGAGTTGCTCTCGTTGATCGAGCACGCGATGCTCGCCGTGGTGAATGGCGGCAGTCTGCTGCCACAGGCTCTGGCCCTGGGCCAGGCTTGCGTGGCGGCGCCGGTCGTCACGGATCAGGACGACCGGATTCGCAGGGTGGCGCAGCGCGGCGCCGTAGTGGCGGCGGCGCTGGACGTGATCGCGATCTCCGACGCCGCCCTGCAGTTGGCCCGGAATCCGGGCCTGCGTGCAGTATTGCAGGAGCAGGCACGCGCACTCGGCCTCCGGAACGGCATCGATCGCGCGATGGAGGAGGTCGAGCGTCTGCTGAACCTGCCACCGTCGAAAGCGTTGGAGTGAGCTTCCTATGCGGACATTTCTCGTTCTTCTTCTGCTCTTTGCGCTGGCCGCGGTCGTTGGCGGGTTGCTCGCTCATCCGGTCTGGACCCTGCTGCAACTCTTCGATGACGGCCCGATTCATCGCGTGATGAACCGCATCGGGATGCTCGTGCTTGCCGTCACCACCTTGCTCTATCTTCGAAGGAAGGGTCTTGCGGACAAGGAGACGCTCGGCTACGCACTCCCCCGACCGTGGTTCATCCGCCAGATGCTGTGGGGCTTCGGCGCGGGCGTTCTCCTCGTGCTGCCGGTGGCCGCTGCTCTCTTCGGGCTCGAGTTGCGCACGCTGTCGCCGGGGGTCTCGGGAGCGGAGTCTCCCATCATCCTCCTGGTCGGGCTGATCGTGCAGGGACTCCTCACCGGTCTGTTGATTGCGTTCATCGAGGAAACGTACTTCCGCGGCGCGCTCTTCACGGCCGTCGAGCGCGAGTCGGGATTGCTTCTCGCGATCGCCCTGCCCACTCTCTGGTACGCCACCATGCACTTCCTCGGCAGCTCCGTGCGAATCCCGAGGGACGAGATCAACTACTGGAGCGGGCTCCAGATCGCCGCCAACCTGTTCGACCGTTATGCGAATCCGCTCAGGCTCATCGACTCCTTTCTCGCGCTCATGGCCCTCGGCGTGCTTCTCTCGCTCATGCGCCATCGTACCGGTGCCATTGCCGCGTGCATCGGGCTGCATGCCGGCGGGGTTGGAGTCATCCTGGTGATCCGCGAGATCTCCATCGAGAATCCGCAGGCCCAGCTCTTCTGGCTGGTCGGGAGCCACGACGGCGTGATCGGCTGGATGATGGCCGGCTGGATCACCTTGATGACCGCCGCGTACTGGTACGTCAGCGGCCGGATGCAGACCTTAGACAGGCGCCCGATGGCAGGGGCCGGCAGTGAGGTGAGCGGCTTCTAGAGCAGCGATCCGCTGCGCACATGTCCAGCAGCAGGCGGTTTGGCCGCCCTCGACCGGGGCCCTGGTTTTGGAAGGCTCAGCGGGAATCGCTTTGCAGGTGACTTCGCTCCAGCGATTTGCGTATCCTTTAAGCTTCCATGCGATTGACGGCGGGCTCCAAACTGGGAGCGTACGAGATCACCGGTCCGATCGGGGCTGGCGGGATGGGCGAGGTGTACCGCGCGCGTGACGAGCGGCTCGGGCGTGAGGTGGCGATCAAGGTCCTGCCGCGGGAAGTCACTGCCGACGCGGACCGGCTTGCCCGTTTCGAGCGCGAGGCCCGCAGCGCCTCGGCGCTCAACCATCCGAACATCGTGACGATCCACGAGTTCTCTTCGCGTGAGGGCGAAGTATGGATGGTGATGGAGCTGGTGCGCGGCGAATCACTGCGCGAGCGG
The DNA here is from genome assembly GCA_046261635.1 of Thermoanaerobaculia bacterium. Classification (GTDB taxonomy): domain Bacteria; phylum Acidobacteriota; class Thermoanaerobaculia; order Gp7-AA8; family Gp7-AA8; genus JBHEPS01. The sequence continues at coordinate 5,122 of JBHEOL010000139.1, forward strand.
CTCGAGCGCGGCGCCGTGCCCCCCCGGGAGCTTTTTTCGGTTGCAGCCGCAATCGCGGACGGGCTGTCGGCAGCTCACGAGGCCGGACTCGTTCATCGCGATCTGAAACCCGAGAACATCATGCTTCCCGAGGAGGGGCCGCCCAAGATCCTCGACTTCGGTCTCGCGCGCAGTTTCTCTCCTTCTTCGATGACGGAAGCTCCGACGGAGGCTCAGCTCAGCCGGACCGGAGCGGTTCTCGGCACGGCGGCCTACATGTCTCCCGAGCAGGCGCGCGGTGAACGGGTCGATTTCCGTTCGGACCAGTTCTCGTTCGGGCTGATCCTTCATGAGATGGCTTCCGGCCATCACCCGTTCCGGAGAGCGACGAGCTTTGAAACGCTGAGCGCAATCCTCAACGAAGAGCCGCCGCCCGTGAGCGAGAAGCTCCCCGAGCCGGCGCAGTGGATCATCGAGCGCTGTCTGGCGAAGAAGCCCGGGGATCGCTACGGCTCCACGCGCGATCTCGCGCGCGATCTGGGGCGGCTTCGCGACCGCTCGGGGGTGTTCTCCCCCTCCCGCGCGACGGTCTCCGGCCGGAATCCTGCCTGGATGTGGTGGCTCGTGGCGGCGTCCATCGTGGCGCTTCTCGCGATCCTCGGAATCGCGCTCACGCGTGGGAAACCGGAACAACTGCCCGGGGTGAGCCATCAGTTGCAGGTCGACATCGCGGTGCCCGGGCTGAAGGTGTTTCTCGATGAGATCATGCTGCCGGTCACGCTGTCGCCGGACGGCCGCCATCTGGCGATCTATGGGACGAGTTCGGCGGGGACGAGCGAGCTGTGGGTGCGTGACCTCCGGAATGGCCTGACGAAACGGATCGCCGAGAACGCCTTCGGCATGGGATGGTCGGGCGACAGCAGGTCGATCGCATATTTCGCCGATGGGAAACTGAAGACGATCGCGATCGAAGGCGGACCGGCGCGGACGATCTGCGATGCCGTCACCGAGGGAAGTCCGGAGTGGTTCGGCGAAACGATCCTCTTCAGCCGGTTCTCCGGTGAGCCGCGCGAACGCGGTATCTATCGGGTCGATGCCGGGGGTGGAACGCCCGAGTTGCTCGTGACGGCAGGGGTCGAGCCGGGCCGGCCGTCCATGCCGTGGTGGCCGCGCTTTCTTCCGGATGGAAGGCGCTTTCTCTACCTGAGACTCGTCCCGGTTCCCGGACAGGCTGAGATCGGTCACGAACTGATGCTCGGATCACTCGACGGATCCCCTGGCAAAGTCATCGCCTCGATCAACTCGATGGCGACCTTCGTGGAAGGACACCTGCTCTATGTTCGTGATGGCGCTTTGCTTGCGCAGCGGTTCGACCCTGACGAGGCCCGATTGTTCGGCGAAGCGACTCCGCTCGTCGACAGTCTCCACTACTTCAGAAACACGGGGTTGGCGGCATTCAGCGCCTCCGGGAACGGCCTGCTGGCCTGGAGGTCGGCCCGGCGGTCTTCGCGGCTGGTTTGGATCGACCGGGAGGGTAGCGAGCTCGAAACGGTGGGGACCGGCCTGTTCGACCCC
>JBHEOL010000166.1:0-8897 GCA_046261635.1 Thermoanaerobaculia bacterium
GAAACGCGTCGGGCTCGCCCGCGCGATCATCATGGGACCCGACGTGATTCTTTACGATGAGCCGACGACGGGGCTGGACCCGGTCACGGCGAACACGATCAACGAACTGATCGTCGAGCTCCAGACCCGGCTCAAGGTGACGTCGATCGTGGTGACGCACGACATCCAGTCGGCATTTCATGTGGGCGACCGGATTGCGTTTCTCGAAAACGGTGTTTTCCAGTGGGTCGGAACGATGGACGAGGCGCGGCGGGCCGAACACCCGACGCTCCGTGAGTTTCTGAAGGCATCGAACGTGGCTGCGGCGCAGCCGATCGGTTGACACGTCAGCCAGGCGGGACGGAAAGACGGAATGAGCAGGGACAACAGACGGACACTCAGAATCGGACTCGTGGTGACGGTGGCGTTCGCCATCCTGGCGTTCTTCATCTTCTTCATCGGATCCGAGCAGAAGATCTTCGCCAAGAAGTACGAGTACAAGGTGCAGTTCCGGACCGCAGCCGGCCTTGCCGTCGGCAATCCAGTGCAGCTTGCCGGCGTCACGGTCGGCACGGTCAACGACATCTACCTTCCGCGCGATCCGGCCAGGCAGAAGGTCGACATCCGCATCATGATCGACCGGAAGTACCACGAGCGCGTCCGGCTCGACTCCCGTGCGCGCGTCAAGAAGCTCGGCCTGATCGCCGCCGACAGCTACGTCGACATCACCCCCGGATCACCGAGCCAGCCCATCCTTCCGCCAGGGTCACTGATCCCGGCCATGGAGGGGGCGGACGTGGATGCCCTCATCGCCTCGGGCGAGGACCTGGTCGACAACTTCGTGCAGATCTCCCATTCGCTCAAGAACGTTCTGACCAGGATCGACGCCGGGGAAGGGCTGCTCGGCGAGCTCACGGTCGATCCCGAGGGGGGCCAGAAGCTCACGTCGACCCTGATGTCGACCCTGAACCGGACCAATTCGGTCCTCACTCAGGTGCAGAGCGGGCGCGGCGTCATGGGGCGCCTGCTCTACGACGATGCGTACGCGGCGGAGCTCACGGCATCGCTTCAGTCGAGCGCGCAGTCGCTTCAGTCGGTCCTGGCGAGCGTGCAGAGCGGGTTCGAATCGGGTGAGGGGGCTCTGCCGGCCCTGCTCAATGATCCGGCGGGACGCGAGCGCGTCGACGCATTGGTCGAAAACCTTCGGGTCACCTCCGAGAACCTTTCGACGTTCTCGAAGGGGCTGACCGAGGGAGAAGGGCTGGTTCCACGCCTGATCAACGATCGCGAGTACGGCGAGGAGGTTCTCACCGAGTTCCGCGGCCTGGTCGGCAGGCTGAGCGAGATCGCCCGGAAGGTCGAGGAGGGTGAGGGAACCGCCGGACGGCTGATCTCCGACCCGACCGTCTACGAGGCGATCAACGACATCCTGATCGGGATCAACGAGTCGCGGATGCTCCGCTTTCTGATCCGGAACCGTCAGGGGGCAGGCATCGAGAAGAGATACGAGGCGGCTGCCGAGGGGGGCGTGGCCACGCCGGCAGCGCCGCAGCAGACGGCTCCCGTCGCAGAGCCGCCGCCGCCCCCGCCCCCGGTGGAAGTGCCCGTCGACGCCGATCCTCCGGTCACGGCGCCGGCGGAGAGCGCGCAGAGCGTCGATCCGGCTGATTCGGAGTGGGTGGAGCCTGCCCCGGACCCTGAGCCGGACCCGGAGCCAGCGCCCGAGCCCCCGCCTGTCGAGCCTCCACCTGCGCGCTGAACCCCCGCGCGGCGCGCACGGAGGTTCCAGGGGGGTGCATGGTAGGATTCGCGGGCGCCCTGCGCAGATCCGCCAGCCCGGAGCCGCCTTCAGTCCAACTTCAGGAGAACACCAGTGAACATAGCCGTTGTCGGGACCGGATACGTGGGCCTCGTGACCGGAGCGGGCCTGGCCGACTTCGGGAACGAAGTGACCTGCGTGGACGTGGACCGCAGGAAGATCGAGGCGCTGGAGAGGGGAGAGATCCCGATCTATGAACCAGGCCTCGACGCGATCGTTTCGAGGAACGTCGAAGAGGGGCGCCTCCAGTTCACGACCGAGCTCGCGTCGGCAGTGGAGAAGGCGAGGGCAATTTTCATCGCTGTCGGGACGCCGCCGAAGGCGGACGGGTCGGCCGATCTCCGCTATGTCGCCGAGGTTGCCCGCTCGATCGCCGCGCACCTCAACGGTCCGAAGCTGGTGATCACCAAGTCGACGGTTCCCATCGGTACCGGGCGCCTCATCCAGAAGATCATCGATGAAGCCGGCAAGAGCCACAAGGTCTCGGTCGTTTCCAACCCCGAGTTCCTGCGCGAAGGGTCGGCGATCGAGGACTTCATGAAGCCCGAGCGCGTGGTCATCGGCGCTTCGGATCCCGACTCGGTCGATCTGATGAAGGAGATCTACGCCCCGCTCCACAGCCAGATCCCGTTCGTGGTGACCGATGTCGAATCGTCCGAGCTGATCAAGTACGCCTCGAACGGTTTTCTCGCGACGAAGATCTCGTTCATCAACGAGGTTGCGCAGATCTGCGAGCTTCTGGGAGCGAATGTCCAGGACGTTGCGCTCGGGATGGGGCTCGACAGCCGGATCGGGAAACAGTTTCTCCAGGCGGGGCCCGGATTCGGGGGCTCGTGCTTCCCGAAGGACACCTCGGCTGTCGCCGACATCGCGCGGCGCGCCGGCTACCGCTTCCAGATCATCGAGGCGGTCATGGACGTGAACGACAAGGTGAAGCTGCGGATGGTGGACAAGGTCGCCGAGGCGATGGGGGGCGAGGTGCGAAACAAGACGATCGGCGTCCTCGGACTTGCGTTCAAGCCGGAGACCGACGACATGCGCGACTCTCCCGCGATCCCGCTGGTCCTGGGACTGCAGAAGCTGGGTGCGCGCGTGCGCGCCTACGATCCGCAGGCGATGGAGCAGTCGAAGGAGGTCTTCGAGGACGTGATCTTCTGCGAGGACGCCTACGACACGGCGGAGGGGGCGGACGCCCTCGTCATCGTGACGGAGTGGAACGAGTTCCGCGCGCTGAATCTCTCGAGAATCCACAAGGCGCTCCGTCAGCCGATCGTGGTCGATCTCAGAAATCTCTACGACGGCAGCCGGATGGCCGAGGCCGGATTCGAGTACACCTCGGTCGGCAGGGGAACCGCCGCCACCTGGGTCGCGGAGGTCTGATCCGATGGGGCGTGCACTGATCACAGGCGGGGCGGGTTTTCTCGGCTCCCACCTCTGCGAGCTGTTCCTCACGCGCGGTCATGAAGTCATCTGCATGGACAACTTCATCACCGGCTCGCCCGACAACATCGGACATCTGTTCGGCCAGCCGGGTTTCTCGCTCATCAAGCACGACGTGACCGAGTACATCCACGTCGAGGGAAACCTCGATTTCGTCCTGCATCTCGCTTCGCCGGCAAGCCCCATCGACTACCTCGAGAAGCCGATCCAGACGCTCAAGGTCGGGTCGCTCGGGACGCACAAGACCCTCGGCGTGGCGAAGGACAAGGGCGCGCGTTATCTCATCGCATCGACTTCCGAGGTCTACGGCGACCCGCTGATTCACCCGCAGAAGGAAGACTACTGGGGGAACGTGAATCCGGTGGGGCCCCGCGGGGTCTACGACGAGGCGAAGCGGTTCGCCGAGGCGATGACGATGGCGTATCACCGCTTCCACGGAGTCGACACGCGCATCGTGCGAATCTTCAACACGTACGGCGAACGGATGCGGCTCAACGACGGGCGGGTGGTTCCAGCGTTCGTCTCCCAGGCGCTGAGGAATGAGCCGCTGACGGTGTTCGGCGACGGCAGCCAGACACGCTCGTTCTGCTACGTCTCGGATCTGATCGAGGGAATCTACCGGCTCCTGATGTCGAACGAGGTCGACCCGGTGAACATCGGCAACCCGGCCGAGCTGACCGTGCTCGAGTTCGCGGAGACGATCCTCCGGATCACCGGGAGCAAGGCCCCGATCGAGTATCGCCCGCTCCCCGAGGACGACCCGAAGGTCAGGAGACCCGACATCGGGAAGGCGCGCGCGCTTCTCGACTGGGAGCCGAAGGTGCCGCTCGACGAGGGGCTCGGCCGGACGATCGATTACTTCCGGAAGAAGGTCGCGGCGACCGGCTGAGCGGTGGCCGGGACTTCCTGTCCCGGCCGCCTCCTCCCGAAGTCACCAGGGAAGCCTGGCGCATTGCCTGATTCGGGACGAGACTTCCAGACAGAAGGACATCGACATGCTGAACAAACGTCATCATAAGGGTACCGATCCGAAGCTCCGCTGGTTCCATCCCGAACCGGCTGAGCGCTACCACGAGCTGCAGCTGCCGGATGGGGCGAAGCTCGCCTCGATCCGATGGGCGACCGGGCACGAGACGCTCGCGAACGCACAATGGGGGGCGGACATCTGGGCCCTCCGCCGCTTCGGCTTTCTTCACCCGAAGATCACCATCAGCGCGACGGAAGGGAGCGGCCCGTCCGGGCGCTTCGAGCCGAACCTCAGCGGCGGCGGGATCCTCCACCTGAAAGACGGGCAGGAGCTCCGTCTCTTCGGTAATTTCTGGCGAGGGGAGTGGCGCTGGGCCGATGCCGCCGGACACGACGTGGTCGAGTTCAAGCGCGACTTCGCCGTCATCGAAAAGAACGAGGGGCACCTCACCTGGCTCTCGGACGAGACTCTCCCGGTGATCTCGCACCTGCTGATCCTGCTCGGGTGGTACGTGGTGATTCTGATGGCCGAGGATGCGGCGCACCCGGTGGAGTAACGTGGCTGCGGCTTTCCAGCCGCAGCATCGTGCAGGATGGAGCTCGGCCGGAGTGGAGTGGAAAAGGGCGGACGGTCGAGGGATAGGGTTTCTATCTGTTCAGACTGGAAGCTGGCACGAGCCGCGGCTGGAAAGCCGCGGCCACAGGGGCAGCTGGGGGATACTGACTACCGCGACAGCACGCCGGCCCGGATGATCGTCTCTTCGCGCCGTGGCCCCGTGGAGACGACCGAGATCGAGCACTCGAGCTCGTCCTCGATGAACCGGACGTAGTTCCGCGCTTCGACCGGAAGCTCCTCGAATGTGGCGATGCCGACGATCGGGCGATTCCACCCCTTCATCGTCCGGAGTTTCGGCTTGACGCGGCCGCGCTCGACATCGGTTTTCGGCCAATGGCGCGTTTCGCCGCCCGGGGTCTCGTACGACACGCAAACGGGAATCTCGTCGAACTCGTCGAAGACGTCGAGCTTCGTGAGGGCGATCTCGCTGAAGCCGTTGAGCGCGGTCGCCGCGCGCAGAATGACGAGATCGAGCCACCCGGTGCGGCGAGGCCGGCCGGTGGTCGTGCCGAACTCGTTGCCGCGCTTCCGGATCCGCTCACCGACGGCATCGGTCAGCTCGGTCGGGAAGGGGCCTTCGCCGACGCGCGTCGTATACGCCTTCGCCACGCCCATGACCTCATGCACTTCGCGGGGAGGAACGCCGAGACCGGTGCAGATTCCGCCAGCGGTGCTGTTCGAGGAGGTGACGAACGGATACGTTCCGTGGTCGATGTCGAGCAGGGTCCCCTGCGCTCCCTCGAACATGATCTTCTTCCCGTCGCGGATCGCCTGCTGGAGGATGAGCGAGGTGTCGGTGATCCGCTCCCGAAGGGTCTCGCCATGCTCGAGGCCCCACTGGACGAGGGGTTCGACCTCGAAGGACTCTCCGCCGTAGAGCGTCCCGAGGAGCGCGTTCTTCTCGACGAGCGCCGCGGTGAGCTTCTCGCGGAGGACGGTCTCGTCGAGAAGGTCCCGCATGAGGATCCCGAAGCGGCTGATCTTCATTTCGTAAGCGGGACCGATTCCTCGGCCGGTCGTGCCGATCTTTGCCGCCCCGGCCATCTTCTCGCGGCCGCGGTCGAGCTCGCTATGGAGCGGCAGGATGCAGTGGGCCGAATCGCTGATCAGCAGGTTGTCGTCGATCGTCACGCCGGAAGCCCGGAGCTTGCCCATCTCCTCGAGCAGCGCGTCGGGGGCGATGACCATCCCGTTGCCGAGGATGCACAGCTTGCCGGGATGGAGAACCCCCGACGGGATGAGGTGGAGAGAATAGTGTTTGTCGGCGAATTTGACCGTGTGGCCGGCATTGTGGCCCCCCTGATAGCGAGCGACCAGGTCGAACTGCTCGCACAGAAGGTCGACGATTTTGCCTTTTCCCTCGTCACCCCATTGGGCGCCGATGACGGCCAGATTCCTTTTTGCGCTCGGATTCATGGGCAGGCGGAGACTAGCACAGGGCCGGGGCGTTTGAAAAAAGGGGATATGGAGCATGCCGGAGGGGGGCTGCGCTATCATCCGGCGCATTGTGGCCGCGGTTCTTTACCGCGGCAGAGTCGTGGGTCGAAGCGCATTGTGGCCGCGGTTCTTTACCGCGGCGGGATCATGGGGCGGAGCGTGAAGCTGGAAAAACGGAAGAAGGTAAGGTTTCCCGTTTTTCGCTGATCGCGTGGCACACTGCCGGGCTGGAAAGCCCCGGCCACTTATTGGAGAACCATGGAACGGATCGAGCTGGACGGGGAAACGCTGAATCTCGAGACCCTGGAGCGGCTTGCCGCCGGCGGCACCGAGGTCGTTCTTGCTGCCAGAGTGGTGAGGCGGATGGAGGCTTCGCGGCAGGTGGTGGAGCGCCATTTCGAGGCAGGAAAAACGGTCTACGGGGTGACGACCGGCTTCGGAGTGTTCTCCGACGTCGTGATCCCGCGCGAGAAGGCGCTCGAGCTGCAGCGGAACCTGATCCTGTCCCACTGCGCCGGGGTGGGGGAGCCCCTTCCGCCGCCGGTGGCCCGGGCGATGATGGCCTTGCGCGCGAACGCGCTCGCGAAGGGGCATTCGGGCATCCGGCTCGGGCCGGTGGAGCTGCTCCTCAGGCTGCTCTCGAAAGGAGTCGTCCCGGTCATCCCCTCGCAGGGGTCGGTCGGCGCCTCGGGCGACCTCGCGCCGCTCGCCCATCTCGCCGCGGCGCTGATGGGCGTGGGCGAGGTGTGGCTCGAGGGCGCGCGCATCGCTGCCTCGGCCGCACTCGAGCGCCTGGGCGAGAAACCGATCGCGTTCGAGGCGAAGGAAGGGCTCGCGATGATCAACGGGACGCAGGCGATCACCGCCATCGGCGGCCTGGCGATCGCACGTGCCCTCCGGCTCGTCGATCTTGCCGACGCGATCGCCGCGATGACCCTCGACGCTCTCGAGGGGACCGATACCGCCTTCGACGAGCGGATCCACGTGGCGCGGCCGCACGAGGGGCAGCTGCTCGTCGCCCGCCGCATGCGGAAGCTCCTCGAGGGGAGCGAGCTGAGGGAGTCGCATCGCAACTGCGCGCGGGTGCAGGACGCATACTCACTCCGCTGCATCCCGCAGGTTCACGGCGCCGCGCGCGACGGGCTCGCGTTCGCGGCGCAGAAGATGGCGATCGAGATCAACTCCGCCACCGACAACCCGCTCGTGTTCGAGAACGGCGACGTCATTTCGGGAGGGAACTTCCACGGAGCTCCCGTGGCGCTCGCCTGCGACGTCGCGGCAATCGCGCTGACCGACCTCGCTTCCATCTCAGAGCGTCGCGTCGAGCGGCTCGTCAATCCCACCCTCTCCGGGCTTCCGCCGTTTCTCGTGAAGGAAGGCGGTCTGCACAGCGGCTTCATGATCGCCCAGGTCACGGCGGCGGCACTGGTCAGCGAGTCGAAGTCTCTCGCCCCCCCCGCCTCGGTCGACTCGATCCCCACCTCGGCCAACAAGGAAGACCACGTCTCGATGGGGCCGATCGCCGCGAGGAAGCTCGCTTCGATCGTCGAGAATCTCGCCGGAGTGCTGACGATCGAGGCGATCTGCGCGGCCCAGGCGCTCGACTTCAGGAGGCCCATGAGGAGCTCGCCGATGATCGAGGCGATTCACGCCCGGATCCGCGAGGCGACCCCGCCATGGGAGGGGGACCGCTATCTGCATCAGGATCTGGTGAGTGTCGGGGCGATCCTCGACGAGCTTCATGCCGGGCTTGGCGAACTCCCCCCGCGCGCCTGAGATTGCCGGACGGACGACCCCGGTCTATAGTTGGACGGGAGCCGAAAACATGGGACTGGACCGGTTGCAGGACGCACCCGCGGCGGAGCCGCGCCGCCGAACGCTCACCGAGCTCCTCGAGGAGATCAAGCGGATTTCCGCGGGAGTGATCACCAAGCAGGGGCTGTGCGAGGTCCTCACCGGCGCCCTGCTCGACCCGAAGGAGCTCGCCCCCTACGAGCACTGGCTTCCCGACCGGCACACGCGGAACCTCATCTACAGAAATGAGCGGATCGAGTTGATGCTGATCTGCTGGCCCGCCGGGGTGACGACGCCCCTCCACACCCACAACGGCCAGCTCGGCTGGATGGCGATGGTCACCGGTCGGCTCAAGGTCGAGAACTTCCACCTCGTTCAGTGCGACCGCCCCGAGAATCAGGAGGTCGTCGGCATCGACTGCCTCGCTGGCGCAGCCTCGATCACCATGGAGAAGATCTCCACCGAGATCTGTGAGCCGGGCGGACCGGTCAACACCGTCGACAAACACCAGACGATCCACCGGATCGTGAATCCTCCCGAGTGGAACGAGCGCGCGTTGAGCCTCCACATCTACTCGATGCCCATCGACTCCTGCGTGGTGTTCGATCTCGAAGAGCAGAAGTGCTGGCGCCGGGATCTGGAGTATGACAATTGAAGGGACTAGGGGCTAGGGACGGCAAGTCAGAAGGCAGAAGGCAGAAGGCAGAAGTAAAGTCAAAACCAAAGTCGCGAGGCCTCCTGCGCCCTTTATCTCTTTTCTCGCCCCGCCCGATTCCGGGTTCGCGCGGTCACTCGCTCACGGTGTAGCTTTTGCCTTTACTTCTGCCTTCTGCCTTCTGCCTTCTG
>JBHEOL010000182.1:0-8900 GCA_046261635.1 Thermoanaerobaculia bacterium
CCGTAGAAACGCCCCGCACCCACACCCCCGAGCTCCCGACCGCAACCAGGGCGCCAGAAGAACCGCGCGAACCGCCGCCAACCACCACTCGGCGCGAGCCGGACGAGCTACCCGCCCCTCCACCGGAGCCGCCCGTCGATCGCGAGCCGCAGCCGGACGCGCCGGAACCGCAACCGGAGCTCCCGCCTCCGACGACGACCGATCCGGCTCCCCCTCAGAGGCTGTGAAAGCCTCTCAGGGTGAGCCGGATCCCGACCCTCCCCCTCCGCCGGACGACCCCCCGTCCGACGATTCTCCGGCGCGCGCTTGACCCGCACCGCCTCTCGCCTGTTCATCCTCGGAGCGCCGCGTTAGAATTCGCCCCCATGTCCGGGAGCCTCACCTTTCAGTCCCTCGTCCTGACCCTGCAGAAGTTCTGGGCCGATCGCGGCTGCGTGATCGAATACCCCATCGACCTCGAAGTGGGAGCAGGGACGATGCATCCGGCGACGTTCCTGCGAGTGCTCGGCCCCGAGCCGTGGCGGGTCGCCTACGTGCAGCCTTCCCGCCGCCCGGCCGACGCCCGCTACGGCGAGAACCCTTTCCGCCTCGGCAAGCACTATCAGTATCAGGTCATCCTCAAACCGTCACCTCTCGAGATCCAGGAGATCTACCTCGACTCGCTGCGGGCGATCGGACTCGATCTGACCCGTCACGATGTGCGGTTCGAGGAGGACAACTGGGAGTCTCCCACTCTCGGCGCCTGGGGTGTGGGGTGGCAGGTGCTGCTCGACGGCATGGAGATCACGCAGTTCACGTACTTCCAGCAGGCGGGAGGAATCGACCTTTCCCCCGTCTCGGCGGAGATCACCTACGGCCTGGAGCGGCTGACGATGTTTCTCAGCCGCAAGAGCTCGGTGTACGACATCGAATGGGGCCCGGGATTCGGCTACGGACCCGTGAGGCATCAGGACGAGGTCGAGTTCTCGAAATACTACTTCGAGGTCGCGGACGTCGATCTCCACTGGCGCCTGTTCGCCGGGTTCGAAAGCGAGGCGAAGCGGTGCCTCGACGCCGATCTGGTTCTCCCCGCGTACGAGTGGACCCTGAAGTGTTCGCACGCGTTCAATACGCTCGACGCCAGAGGGGCGGTTTCCGCCACCGAGCGCGTGGGCGTGATCAAGAGGGTCCGCGATCTCGCGGTTCGTTGCGCCGGGCAGTACTTCGAGTCGAGGCGCCGGCTCGGCTTCCCCCTTCTGCCGGAAAGCGAGCGCGCCGCGGCGATCGCGGCCGCCGGAGCGAGCGTTACTTCATGAGGAGCCCTTCATCGGAATGAGTCACTCTTACGTTTTCGAGATCGTTCTCGAAGAGATTCCCGCCTGGATGATCCCGGCGCGGCTGGATGCGATCCGGAAGGGTCTCGAAGGGATCCTGTCGGATTTCGGCGGCAGCGAAGCCGCACCCGTTGCGATGCGGGTCGGAGCGACCTCCCGCCGGATCTGGTTCACGCTCGCCGATCTTCCCGGACGGCAGGAAGATCGGTCCGAAGAGATCAAGGGGCCTTCCGCGAAGGCGGCTTTCGATTCCGAGGGAAAACCGACCCGCGCGGTGGAAGGCTTCCTCCGCAAGAACGATGCGAAGATCGAGCAGCTCGCGACACGCGACGACTACGTGTGGCTCAACCGAACGGTGGAAGGGAAGCGGATCGAGGACGTCCTCGCCGCCGGCGTCCCGCGGCTGATCGAATCGCTGCACTGGCCGAAGTCCATGCGTTGGGGAACGGGCGAGCACTCCTATATCCGTCCCGTGCACTCGGTGGTCTCGGCTTTCGACGGTGAGCCTCTTCCGCTCACGATCTTCGGGACCGCGAGCGGGATCACCAGCGTGGGCCACCGCATCCTCGCGCCCGGGGCGATCGAGATCCGGACGGCCGCCGAGTACGAGCCGCGGCTCGAGAAAGCCAGCGTCGTCGCCGACGCCGGCAAGCGGGTCCAGATCCTGCGGGACGCAGCCCGACGGCTCGCCGCTGAAGTCGGTGGGGAGCCCGCCGAGGACGAACAGATCTGGGATCAGTGGAAGTTCCTCACCGAGTATCCCGGCCTGGTTCGCGCGGAGTTCGACCCGGCCTTTCATTCGATTCCCTTCGAAGTCCTCGTGACCGTGATGCGGGTGCATCAGAAACAGCTACCGATCTGGAAAGGGGGCGAGCTGACGAGCTCGTACCTGGCGGTGATGGACCAGGAGAGCGACGTCGACGGCAACGTGGCGGGCGGAAACGCCTTCGTGACCAATGCGCGCTTCGCGGATGCGAGGTTTTTCCACGAGACCGACCGCCGTCATCCGCTCGAGGAGCGGCTTCCGGAGCTTTCGCGCCTGCAGTTCCAGGAGAAGCTCGGCAGCTACCGCGACAAGACCGACCGGATCGTTCGAATCGCCTCGGCGATCGCGCGGGAGCTGAATCTCGGCGATGCCGCGGCCATCGAAGAGGCGGCACGCCTGGCGAAGGCCGACCTCGTCACCGAGATGGTCAAGGAGTTCACCGAGCTGCAGGGAAAGATCGGCGGCATCTATGCGCGCGAGGAAGGGAAATCCGATCTCGTCTGGATGGCGGTCTACGATCACTACCTCCCGGTCAGCGTCGAGGACGAGATGCCTCGAACCGTCACAGGGGCGGTCGTTTCCCTCGCGGACAAGCTCGACACCCTTTCGGGCTTTTTCAGGATCGGCCTCAGGCCGAGCGGGTCGAAGGATCCGTTCGCCCTCCGGCGCGCCGCCCAGGGAATCGTGCAGATTCTCCTCAACCGGAAGCCCTGGTCAGTCGAGATGCCGGTCGAGACACTGGTCTCGATCGGACTCGAGGCGCACGGCGCAACGAGCGGGTCCGAGACGCTCGCGGCTGAGCTGCGCGAGTTCCTGGCCGACCGCGTCCGGACGCTGCTCGAGCACCCTCGCTACGGCGCCTGGGCCTACGACGAGATCGCGGCAACGATGGAATCGGGATGGGGCAACTCGCTCCCCGATCTTCTCGACAGGCTCGCGGCGGTCCGGGCCGCCCGCAGCTCACCCCAGTTCCTCTCCATCCTCGACTCCGCGAAGCGAATCCGCAACATCGCGGGCGAGGAGGCTTCCACCGTCGTGAACGCCTCGCTTCTCGGACATCCGGCCGAGAAGAGGCTTTACGAGCTGAGCGGCGCCGTCATCGAGCAGATCGACGAGCTGGTGGCTGGCCGGAGATACTCCGACGCGCTCGACTCCTTCGCCGCCATGGCACCCGAGCTCGAGACGTTCTTCAACGACGTCCTCGTGATGGTCGACGACCAGGCGGTACGGACCAACCGCGTTGCTCTGCTCAACCGGGTCGGCAGCGCCGCGCGCCGGATCGCCGACGTCACGAAGATCGTGGTGGCCCGACGAGACTACAATTCGCGTTGATGATTCGCTCAACTATCGCCTTGTCGGTGATCCTCGCTCTTTCCGCTTGTGACCGCCCCTCCGCGCCATCTGCCGGCCCCGCGTTCTTCAGGGAGCAACCCGCGAACCTGCTGACCATGCTCCACGGCGCGACTGTCGTCGACCGGACAGGCGAGTTCTCACTTCGAACCTCGGCGATCGACGCAATCGACGGAGACCCCAGCACCGCCTGGGCCACTCCCCCGGGGGACTTCGAGCAGACCCTCACGATCGCGCTCGCGCGGGAAGCGTCGATCCGCAGGATCGGAATCCATTTCGGCGAGGGATCCACGAAAGCCGTGTCTGCGCGCTCCCTCCGCTTCGAAGCATCCGGCGACGGCATGAATTTCGCCCCCCTGGGAACCGTGGAAGCGGAAACGAAGCCCCTGACCTGGCTCACCATCGAGCCCTCCACCGCCACTCATCTGCGGGTCACGGTTCTCGCCGCCTTTGACGACAACGCCGCTTTCGCGCAGGTACCCACGCTGCTCGCCGATGGGGAGACCCTGTCATCGCCGCCCGTACCCGATCTGCGCGGACGCTGGAGGATCAACGATTTCGAAGCCACGGTCTCGACCGAGGAGAAGATCGTTCACGGGGTCACGAACGAAACGCCCCCCCGAGTGTTCCGCGGCGCCTGGGATGGCCGCGCGATCCGGTTCGCGTGGGCGCAGGGTCCCGACTACGGCGTCGGCGTGATGACGGCGGATTCCGAGGGAAAGTCGCTGAACGCTAAGATGTGGCACATCAGGGCCCATCCTCCGTTCGCGGCGCCCGCCTGGTTCGGAGAACGAATCGGCGAAGTCGTCCCCGTCACGGCCGCGCCCCAGATCATGGATGCGTTCTTTCGGGCGGAGGGACGGTTCCCTCTCCACGACCTCGTCTTCGACGGCACTTCTCTCGTTCCCGGATCGGGAGCCACTCTGCGGATGCTGGCCGGCCTGATCGAGGCAAACCCTCCCCGAACGTTTCGGTTCGCCGCCCACTACGTCAGCGAGGGTAGCGAACAGGAGGATCTCGCGATGTCGAGAGGACGGATCGAGGCTCTCCGCGCCGAGCTGGCCCGGATGGGAGTGGCCGTCGACCGGGCCGGATATGATGCGGCTGCACGTCGTGATCTCCGCGACCTGCCGTGGAGCGAACCCGAGTTGTTTCTGAATAATCGCATCGATCTCGAGCTCGTCCGCCCCTCGGGTGAATGAGCAGGAGGAAACCAAACCTCATGACTCAGTACGTTTACTACTTCGGCGACGGAAAAGCCGACGGCAGTGCCGGGATGAAAAATCTTCTCGGAGGAAAGGGCGCGGGGCTGGCCGAGATGACCAACATCGGCGTCCCGGTTCCCCCCGGCTTCACGATCTCGACCGAGGCCTGCCTCTATTACTACGACCACGGGCACAGTTATCCGAAACAGCTCGAAAGCGATGTTCGCAAGGCGCTCGCGCGCATCGAGACATCCGTCGGACGGAAATTCGGTGACCGCGACGAACCGCTGCTCGTCTCGGTCCGCTCGGGTGCTCGTGCCTCGATGCCGGGAATGATGGATACGATCCTCAATCTCGGCCTCAACGACACGACCGTCGAGGGACTCGCGAAGAGCGCCAAAGACGAGCGCTTTGCATGGGATTCCTACCGTCGCTTCATCCAGATGTACTCGGACGTCGTGCTCGGGATCGAGCGAAGTCACTTCGAACATCGGTTCGAGGCCGCCCGGGAGATGGCCGGCGTTCGATCCGATCCGGAGATTCCGGCCAGCGCTCTCAAGGCTCTGGTCAGCGAGTACCGGAAAATCGTCCGCGCCGAAACCGGAAAGGACTTCCCGCAGGACGTCGAGGAGCAACTCTGGGGCGCGATCGGAGCCGTCTTCGGATCCTGGAACAACAACCGCGCGATCACCTATCGCCGGCTCAACAACATCCCCGACAACTGGGGAACCGCCGTGAACGTGCAGTCCATGGTCTTCGGAAACATGGGAGAGGATTGCGCGACCGGCGTCTGTTTCACGCGGAACCCCTCGACCGGCGAGAAACTCTTCTACGGTGAGTTTCTGCCGAACGCTCAGGGTGAGGACGTGGTTGCGGGCATTCGGACTCCGTATCCGATCTCGAAAGAGCGCTCCGGCGGCGACGGCACCTCGCTCGAAGAGTCGATGCCGGAAGTCTACGCGCAGCTGGTCGACGTCTATCAGAAACTCGAGTCTCACTATGGCGACATGCAGGACATCGAGTTCACCATCCAGTCGCGGAAGCTCTACCTCCTCCAGACACGGACCGGAAAGCGAACCGGATTCGCGGCGGTGAGGATTGCGAACGACATGTTCGACGAGGGGATCATCGAGCGCGAGGAGGCGGTCCGGCGAGTCGACCCGAACGGGCTCGTGCAGCTGCTCGCGCCGATTTTCGACGCGGCGGCGAGGGACCGGGCCTTCGCGGAGGGACGTCTTCTGGCCAAGGGCCTCGCAGCGGGCCCGGGAGCGGCCGCCGGACGGATCACGTTCAGCGCCGCCAAGGCGGTCGAGATGGCTCGCGCGGGTGAGCACGTCATCCTCGTCCGGATCGAAACGTCCCCCGAGGACATCGCCGGGATGCACGCCTCGGCCGGCATCCTGACCACCCGCGGCGGACTGACCTCGCATGCCGCCGTCGTCGCCCGCGGCATGGGCAAGCCGTGCATCGTCGGCTGCGGATCGCTCAAGGTCGACTACAGCCGCTCGGAGATCCGCGCCGAGAAGGGGTCCGTCCTCCAGGAGGGCGACTGGATTTCCATCGACGGAACGAGCGGCGAAGTCCTCAACGGGAAGGTCGAGACGAGGGCCTCCGAGATCATCCAGGTGATTCTCGAGCAGACCATGAAGCCCGAGGACTCACAGGTCTATCAGCACTTCAAACGGCTCCTGGAATGGGCCGACGAGATCAGGACTCTCGGCATCCGAACCAACGCCGACACCCCGGGCGACGCGCGCACCGCACGCCTGTTCGGGGCGAAGGGGATCGGCCTCTGCCGCACCGAGCACATGTTCTTCCAGGAGGATCGGATCCTCGCGGTGCGCGAGATGATCCTGGCGCGGAACGAGGAAGGACGCCGGGAAGCGCTCGAGCGCCTGCTCCCCTTTCAGAAGGACGATTTCGCCGGCATCTTCCGCACCCTCGAGGGCGACCCGGCGACGATCCGGCTTCTCGACCCGCCGCTGCACGAGTTCCTTCCGAATACCGAGGCGCAGATTTCCTCGCTCGCCCGCGACATGAATTGGGGCTTCATCGAGTTGCGGTCCAAGGTCGCACAGCTTCATGAGGTGAACCCGATGCTCGGCCATCGAGGCTGCCGCCTCGGGATCACGTATCCCGAGATTTACGAGATGCAGGTCCGCGCGATCTTCGAGGCGGCCTGCGAGGTGAAGAAGGAAGGGATCGAGGTCTGCCCCGAGGTGATGATTCCCCTGATTGGCACGACCAGGGAGCTCACGATCTCGAAGGAGATCGTCGAGAGGACTGCACGGGAGGTCGTCGAGCGGCACGGAGTCGACGTCCCGATCATCGTGGGCACGATGATCGAGATCCCCCGGGCGGCTCTGATGGCCGAGGAGATCGCGAAGAATGCGGCGTTCTTCTCGTTCGGCACGAACGACCTGACCCAGATGACGTTCGGCTATTCGCGCGACGACGTCGGCAGCTTCATGCCCGAGTATCTCGAAAAGAAGATCCTCGGGCGCGACCCGTTCGAATCGATCGACATCGACGGTGTCGGCCAGCTCGTGAAGATCGGCGCCGAGCGCGGGCGCCTCGGCAATCCGCAGCTCAAGCTCGGCATCTGCGGCGAACACGGCGGCGAGCCCGACTCGATCCGATTTTTCCGCGCCTGCGGACTCGATTACGTTTCCTGCTCCCCGTATCGCGTTCCCGTCGCGCGTCTCGCCGCGGCCCAGGCCGAGCTCGAGGCGCGCGAGAACGAAGCCTGATCCGCGAAGGGCGAGGCAATCGGCGCCGTGAGTGAGGGGATGAAGACCGCCGACTTCCAGGAAGCCCGGGAGCTGATGGCGGCCGTCCGGCCGTGATCCATCACTTGCGGGACGGCTCGCTCTCTTCCTTCGCCTCGACCTTCCGGAGAACGCGCTCGAGCAGGAGCCAGATTTCGTCGAGCTTCTCCTCGAGCCGGTTGAACCGTGCCTCGAAGTCCGCGTTCTCGATCTCTTCGATCAAGTCGCGGAAAAGAGGATCCGAGAAACCGGTGATCGGTGCCGCCACCGTATCGTCCACTCCGGACGATCTGGGGTAGAAGGCGTCGATCACCTTGTCGAGCGAGGTCTCGGGCGCGATGAGCGGGATGATCTCCATCCCGCTCGCGGCCCCGAGAATCTCGATACTGTCGTGATCGGACGGATCCGCCATCGCGACCTCGAGCGCCTCTCCGGTGATCCGGATCGGTAGGGCCCGAAGGTCGCGGGCGACGCGCGCCGGCACCCGCCTCAGCACTTTCTTGGGGATGTCGATGTGCAACAGGCTGATGCAGGGGACGTCCATCTGGCGCGAGAGAAAAGCGGCCAGGACGTTCTCGTCGATGAAGCTGAGATCCACCAGGGTGGAGCCGAACTTCTTTCCGGTTCGCTCCTGCTCGGCCAGGGCGATCTTCATCTGCACCGAATCGATCAGGTTGGCGGCGAGCAGCATGTCGCCGAGGTTGCGCTTATCCATGCGGGGGCTATCTTACGAAAAACCCCGCCTTCCCGGCGGGGTCTTTCTCGTTCTCCCCCGAATTCCGTCTTCAGCCTCGGCGCATCGTGCGGATTCCACCGATGAGTCCGAGAACGCCGGCGAGGGGGCCGAATCCGATCTTCTTCGCGGCTCCGCGGGTGACTTTCTGCCCAAGACGGAAACGAATCATCTTCTTCATCAAGCTCAGCATGTGTCCTCCTTGCTACTCTTAATAACTGCAAGGACGCGGCCAATTTGCAGCGCGCTTAAAGGACTGAGCCAGCTCAGCTTATGCCCTCGATTTCAGCCTTCAACGCTCGCCCCATCAGACGCTGAATCGCCTTCCGCGGCGAGTCCCCTTCGTACAGCACCCGGTACATCTCCTCGCTGATCGGCATGTCGATTCCGTGGCGCTCGCCCAGGTCCCGGACCGAGCGCGAAGTCTTGACTCCCTCGGCGACCAACCGCGTCTCGCGAAGGATCTCCTCGAGTTGCTTTCCTCGCCCGAGTGCCACGCCGACGCTGCGATTCCGTGAGAGGGAGCCGGTGCAGGTGAGAACGAGATCGCCCATCCCGGCGAGCCCGGCGAACGTCTCCGGCCTTCCGCCGAGCGTCATGCCGAGACGGCGGATCTCGTGCAGACCCCGCGTGATCAGAGCCGCGAGGGTGTTGTTTCCGAGACCGAGCCCCTCGACGACTCCAGCCGCGATCGCAATGACGTTCTTGAGCGAGCCGCCGAGCTCGACGCCCACCACGTCGTCCGAGCGATAAAGGCGGAACGAC
>JBHEOL010000196.1:0-7966 GCA_046261635.1 Thermoanaerobaculia bacterium
TCGAGGCTCACGCTCCTCGCGAAGTCGCTCGCGGAGGGATCGATCCAGCTTCATCACCCGCGATATGCGGGGCATCAGGTGTGCCCTCCGTTCGCCCCGGCGGTGCTCGCCGATCTCGCGATTGCGACACTCAATCAGAGCACGGCGGTCTGGGAGATGAGCCCCGCCGCCGCGACGGTGGAAAAGAAGGTCGTCCGCTGGCTCTGCGACCTGGCCGGATTTCCCGATCAAGCGGGGGGGACGACCGTGTCGGGCGGGTCAGCGGCGAACCTCACGGCGCTGATGGCGGCGCGGGCCCGCTGGCTGCGCGACGCGGAGAACACGGGGCGTACACCGGTCGTGCTCTGCTCGTCGTCGGCGCACTACTCGATCGCGCGCGCCGTGGCGATTCTCGGAAGCGAGATCCGGATCATCGAGGCTCCTTCCGATTCCGACGGCCGGATCGACGCCGGCGAGCTCGAGCTAGCTCTCGACTCGATGGAAGGGAGCGACGAGTCTCCCATGGCGATCGTCGCGACCGCCGGCTCGACCGCGATGGGAGTGTTCGATCCGATCGGAGCGGTCGCCGATCTCCGCGACCGCTTCCGGACCTGGCTCCACATCGACGGCGCCCATGGCGCATCCGTGCTGCTGGCGCCTTCGCTTTCGCATCTCGTCGAGGGGATCGGCCGCGCCGACTCGGTCTCCTGGGACCCGCACAAGATGATGTGGATGCCGCTGTCGACGAGCGTGATTCTCGTGCGGGACCGAAGCTGGCTGCGGGACGCCTTCCGGTCGGATGCGACCTACCTGTTTCATCGCGACCGAGGCGAGGTGGATCTCGGGGCGATGACCATCCAATGCTCCCGGCGCGCCGATGCCGTCAGGCTCTGGCTCACTTTGAACGCGATCGGCGTCGAGCCGTTTAGAGAAGGGCTGGAAACCGTCGCCGCGACGACCAGGGCCTTCCATTCGATGCTCAGCGAAGCAGCCGATTTCGAGCCGCTGCACGTGCCCGATTTCAACATTCTCTGTTTCCGCTGGCGTCCCGCGGGAGCCGCGGAATCGGATCTCGATCTGATCCAGGAGAGCGCGCGGAGGAGTCTCGTCGAGAGCGGAGATGCGTGGGTCTCCATGGCCACCGTTCGCGGGATGCGTGCGCTCCGGGTGACGATCATCAACCCGGCGACTGGTCCCGAGGATCTCGCGGCGATTCTGGACGCGATCCGGCGGGCGGGAGAGCGCGCGGCGTGAGTGGGCGGGTCCGATTCGTCCTGGTCGAGCCGCGCGAGGCCGGAAACGTCGGCGCCGCGGCCCGGGGAATGAAGAACTTCGGCTTCACCGAGCTGGTGCTCGTGGGGGAGATGCCGCAGCTCGAGCCGGTCGCCGAGTGGTGGGCGAGCGGAGCGGGGGACGTGGTCGCCGGGGCGAGGCGCGTCGAGAGCCTCGAGGCTGCGATCCGCGACGCTCATGCGGTGGTCGCGACGACTTCCTCGCGCGAGCGCGCGATCCAGAAGCCGCTGACACCGGCGGAAGTCCGAGGCCTGCGCGAGTCCCTTCCGGAGGATCAGACGCTCGCGATCGTGTTCGGGCGTGAGGATCGCGGCCTCACGGCGCAGGAGCTCGCGCTCTGCGGTCGCACCGCCGTCATCCCGACCTCCGATCTCCATCCGGTCCTGAACCTCGCCCAGTCAGTCACTCTCCTTGCGTGGGAGCTCTGCGCGCGCCCTGCGGAACCCGTCGCGCCCCGCGCCCTCGCCTCCGCGGCATCGATCGAACGGCTTCACGAGAGCGCCCGGAAACTGCTGCTCGACGCTGGATTTCTCGACCCGGTCAATCCTGACCGCATCTACGACGACCTCCGGGAAATCGTGGCGAGAGCGGGGCTCGACGAGCGCGAGGTGACGATCCTGCTGGGGATGCTCCGCCAGATGAGGTGGAAGATCGGGAACTAGGGGACTAGTCCACTAGTGGCCCGGAGGGTTGATGATAACCACGCCGGACGCGGCGCCCGCTGGCCCGTTTTTCGCTCCCCCCAAATGCATGGGGACGCCACTGCCGGCCGATGAGCTCGAGGGGATCCGCCGCGACTATCTCGAGGACATGAAGCGGACCGCCGCGAACGTCCGGAGCCACGCCATCGCGCTGGGTGACGGGAAGCGGTTCAAGACCTCGTTCCCGGTTCTCCTCTACAGCGCGCATCAGATCAAGGGATCGGGAGGGATGCTCGGCTATCCCGAACTGAGCGAGATCGGATCGAAGATGGCGGTCGTCCTCGGATCGTTCCTCGAGGAGACGGAGCCCCGCCCCACCGCCCGGAGCCTCTCGACATCGATCCAGGAGCTGTCGAACGAGCTCGACGAGGCCCTCGCCCGCGCCTCAGCCTGATTTCGCCGTGAAGATCCGGTGAAGCAGGATGGCCGCCGCGGCGCCGACGTTGAGGGAGTCGATCCTCGGGCTCATCCGGACTCCGACCTCGCGGGCGTGCGCGCGCATTCCCGGCGACACTCCATGCCCTTCGTTGCCGAAGACGATCGCCGCGGGACGCCTGATGGCGATCTCCTCCGCATCGGCGGCCGTCGCGTAGATCGGGATCGACCGGGCAGCGAGAAGCTCGACGATCTCCTCTCCGCGCGCTGCGACGACCGGTACGAGCAGAGCCGCGCCGGCCGAGGCGCGAAGGGCCTTCGGGGAAAACGGGTCGGCCGTCCCTTCGATCGCGATGACGGCCGTAGCGTCGAAAGCGGTGGCGAGGCGCGTAATGGTGCCGACGTTTCCCGGATCCTGGATCCCGTCGAGGACGACCAGGAGTGGGTCGGCGAGAGCGAGCAGAGTGTCGCGGTCGATCTCCGGGCGCCGGAACAGAGCGAGAACTCCCTGCGGGTGGCGCGCGTCGGTGAGCTCCCGGATCAGGGAGCGGGCGAGCCGAACGGCGGGAACGTCGGTCGAGGGGGCAGCCACATCCTCGCCCAGGGCCCAGGCGAGCGGAACCCATCCTGCGCGCATGGCGTCGGCGATCTGCTTGGGCCCCTCGAGCAGAAGCTCCTCTTCGTGGGTACGCGCCGCGTCGAGAAAGCGCATGAACCAGGGATTCTGGCGGCTCGTAATGCGCTCGTCAGGAGTGCGGGACAAGGGCGGTGATCTCCATTAGAATGGCCATTCTCTTCCTGCGCGTGACCGCGCGAATCCCAGATGATATAGAAGGCCCTCCGGATGACCGAACGACAGACAGCATTTCGTGGATTTCGACTCGCCTCCCGCGTCACGAGGATCCAGCCTTCGCCGACGCTCACCGTCATGAACCGTGCGGCCGAACTGGCGGCGAGCGGGGTCGATGTGGTCGATTTCGGCCCCGGTGAGCCCGACTTCATCACGCCGAAGTCGGTTTGCGAGGCGGGAAAGCGCGCGATCGACGCCGGCAGGACCAAGTATACGAACTCCTCGGGCTGCGATCCGCTGCGGGATGCGATTGCCGAGAGTTACAACCGCAGGCACGGAACTTCGCTGAGGCGGAATAACGTGATCGCGGGGACGGGCGGCAAGCAGGAGTTGTTCAACTTCATCCTCTCCCTCGTATCCGAGGGGGATGAGGTGCTGATTCCCAGCCCGTACTGGGTGAGTTTCCCTGACCAGGTGCTGTTCGCCGGCGGGACCCCCGTATTCGCTCCGCTCGACCCGGCCAACAACTTCCGCGCCCGTCTGAGCGACATCGAGCCGCACGTCACACCGGCAACACGGGTCCTGATCCTGAACTCGCCGTCGAACCCCACCGGAGCCGTGATCCGGGAGAACGATCTCGAGGAGATCGTTCACTTCTGCGCCACGCGTCAGATCGTCCTGATCTACGACGAGACGTACGAGTTCTTTCTCTACGGCGACAATCGCCATTTCTCGGCGATTCGATGGCTGGAGGAGCTCCCCGAGACGGTCGTGATCGTGAACTCGTTGTCGAAGACGTGGGCGATGACCGGGTGGAGGCTCGGCTATGGCATCGCGCACCCCGACCTCGTGTCCGCGGCCGCGAAGATCCAGAGCCACTCGACCTCGAACCCGTCGTCGATCGCACAATACGCGGCGATCGAGGCGCTCGAGGGAAGCGACGCCGAGGTCCGGAAGATGCTCGCGGCCTACGTCGAGCGGCGAGCCTGGCTCATCGATGCGCTCGCGAAGATCGACGGGATCAGCTGTCTCCCGCCCGATGGCGCTTTCTACGTGTTTCC
Organism: Thermoanaerobaculia bacterium; assembly: GCA_046261635.1. GTDB lineage: Bacteria > Acidobacteriota > Thermoanaerobaculia > Gp7-AA8 > Gp7-AA8 > JBHEPS01. Next base: position 4,200 of record JBHEOL010000196.1, read on the forward strand.
TTCGATTCGCAGTTTCTTCGGCAGGGGAGGGATCACCGATTCGGCGAGCTTTGCGACATTCCTTCTGGAACAGGCGCGCGTGGCCGTCGTCCCCGGGGCGGCGTTCGGCTCCGACGACCATGTCCGAATCAGCTATGCGACCTCGATGGAACGCATCCGCGAGGGCATCTCCAGAATCGCGACTGCAGTCGCATCGATATGAGATCCGGCACGACGTGATGAGCGAACCCGCAGACAAGCCCCGCACGATGGGGATCTGGATCGCCCTCGCCGGAATCGCGATCGAGATGGTGGCGATCTGGCTGCTCAGGAGCGGACGGATCGCCGTTCCCGTCGCCATGCCGATCCTGATCGTGGGCATGTTCATGGCGTTCGTGCCGGCGTTCATGCTCCTCCGCTCCAAACGGCGATGAGGCCCGCCGGAATCGCGGCCGACCGCGCCGGAATTTGCCTCGAGGGAATCGCCCTCGACCCCCTGCCGTTTTCCTCGCCGGTGAGCCGGGAACGGCCACCCATCCGTTTCATCGGTCACGAGGAGCGATTTCTGTGAAAAAAACCATCATCAGCATGGGTATTCTGCTGGGGGCGCTCTCGCTCTCGGCTCAGACCGCGGCGGCTCCGGCAGCATCGGCGGACCCCGTCATCATCAAGGCCGGATCGACCGAGATCCGCCAGTCGGAGTTCGAAGCTGCCGTCGGGTCGCTTCCGGACGAGTACCAGGCATTCGCCTCCGGCCCCGGCAAGCGGCAGTTCGCGGAGGACTACCTCCGGCTGAAGCTGCTGGCGGCGGAAGCAGCGAAGTCGGGCCTGGACAAGGAAGCAAAGGTGCGTTCGCAGCTCGAGCTGCTGAAGGCGAACACCCTCGCCAACGCCCAGATCGAGAAGATGCAGTCGAGCATCCAGATCTCCGACGCGGAGATCCGGGAGGCCTACGAGAAGGCGAAAGACCGACTCGAGCGAGCGCGCGCCAGCCACATTCTGGTCGCCTTTCAGGGAAGTCCGGCGGCACCGGCCGAAGGTGCGCTGAGCGATGACGCGGCGAAGGCGAAGGCCGAGCAAATCCACGCCCGGATCGCCGGTGGGGCTGACTTCGCGGAGATCGCGAAGGCCGAGTCGGACGACAAGTCCTCGGGAGCCAGCGGCGGCGCCCTGGGAGAGTTCGGGCGCGGCCAGATGGTCCCCGAATTCGAAAGCGTCGTCTTCAGTGCCAAGGACGGCGAGCTCACCCCGGTGGTTCGCACGCAGTTCGGCTATCACGTCATCAAGGTGGACAAGCGGACGACCGTCGGAATGGACGAGGTCCGCTCCGACCTCGAGCAGCAGGTCCGTCAGGAGAAGCTCGAGCTGATGATCGACTCGATGCAGTCTTCCGCGACCCCGACCTTCAACGAGGAGTATTTCGGCGTCGCGGCGGCCCCGCCGGTCGCGAAGCCGGTCGGCTGAGAGGGCTTTGGGCGGACCGGGCCCCGGAGCCCGGTCCGTTTTTCTTGACTCCCTCTCCCGCGCCCGCTTAATGTAGCGGCCATGGAAATTCCGTCACGCGTGTCGGTCTTCAACAGGACGCTCGAGATCAAGGGGAAACCCGGGACGCTCGTCGCGGTCAAGGACGAGGGGTTTTACGAAATCAACCTGCAGGTTCAGGAGCGTAACCACACGGTGCTCTTTCCGATCGCCGAGACGGTCCTGATCTTCAACGATCCAATACCCGATCTCGGACCGGACTTCGAGATCGAACGCTGACTTCTGCGAGACACCTGACATGAAAAAGACTCTGTTCCTTTTTGCGATTCTCGTCTGTGCGGCGGCTTTTTCGTTCGCGGGCGAAGGCTGCGATCACGCCAAGGCCGCGACGCAGACCGCTGGCGCCCACGAATGCAACCACGAAGGTTCCTCCGAGCCCGGCTGCCCGATGAAGGGGCACGAGCTCGCCGAGACGAAGGAAGTTGCCGTCGAAGGAAAGCTCCTTTGCCGCCACTGCAACCTCAAAGAGACCAAGACCTGCGAAAAGGTCTTCGTGACCGCGGAGAATGCGCGCTACTCGGTTTGCCCGAAGCGCGACGTGAAAGCCGCCGAGGGCGTGAGCAAGCACGGCCAGGCCGACATCATCGTCACCGGCAAGGTCATGAAGGCGAAGGACGGGCTCGAAGTTCTCAAAATCGAGACCGCCCGCGCGAAGAGCTGAACGCAATAACATTGCATTCGATCGGGGCGAGCTTCGGCTCGCCCTTTTCACTTTCATGAAGAATCTCGCAAGCATCCATGTCGCGAGGGCTCGCGCGTGACGGTCGGGCGGTTCGCTCCCTCTCCGACCGGGCCTCTCCATTTCGGCTCGCTCGTCGCCGCGGTCGGCTCATGGCTCTCGGCGCGCGCCCGGGGTGGGCGATGGCTCGTCCGGATCGAGGATCTCGACCTTCCGCGCGTGCGGGAGGGCTCCGAACGCGAGATCCTCTCCTCGCTCGGCCGATATGGGCTGGAGTGGGACGGAGACCCGCTCCGTCAGTCAGAGAGGGGGGAGCTCTACGAGGCGGCACTCGCGCGACTGCGCGAGCGTGGGCTCGTCTTCCCATGCGGCTGCACCCGCGCCGAGCTCCAGCGCGCCGCCTCGGCTCCCGCCGCGGACGATCCCAGCGAGGCGGGGGGGGCGATTTACCCCGGAACCTGCCGCAACGAGCTCCCCGAAGGTAAAGAACCGCGGGCGATGCGGTTCCGAGTGCCCGCGCAGCCGGTCCTCTTCCGAGACAGAGTCCGCGGCCGGCTCGTCGAGGATCTGGAGCAAACCGTCGGCGACTTCGTCCTCCTGCGCGCGGATGGGGTCTGGGCCTACCAGCTCGCGGTCGTCGTCGATGATGCCGAACAGGGCGTGACCGAGGTCGTGCGGGGCGGCGACCTTCTCGGCTCCACCGCCAGGCAGATTGCCCTCCAGCAGGCTCTCGGTCTCCCGACGCCGGAGTACCTCCACCTCCCTCTCGTCCTCGACGCAGACGGAGCCAAGCTCGGCAAGCGCCACGGAGCCCTCCCCCTCGAGACGCTCGATGAACCGACGGTTCGTCGCACGCTCGCCCTCGCCCTCCACATCCTCGGACTGGGCGAGATCGAGCCCGACGAGCCGGCTCGCATGCTCCGGATCGCTCTCGAAGCCTGGGACGACGCTCTCATCCCCGCGGGAGAGGTGCGGGTGGCCGTCATCCCGAGCGGAGCGACGGATCAGGGGGGGCGGGAAATCCGATGACGCCGGTCCTCCTCACCTCGCGACGACGTCGGCCTGGTCGGGATGGCGATCGAGCCAGCCGCGGACGAAGCTGCATGTGGGGATGATCTTGATCCCTTCCGAGCGGGCGTGGTCGATCGCGTAACGCACGAGTTCGCCGCCCACCCCCTCACCTTCGAGGCTCGGCGGGACGGCGGTGTGGTGGAGGTCGAGAGTCCCATCCTCTTTTCTGTCGTAGGCGAGCACTGCCGGCTCTTCGTGGTCGCTTGCGAACCGGCTCTGCGCCGCATCATGGCGAATCTGCATCAGTCAATTCCTATCAGTCGTTGAGTCCGTTGGTGCCCGGGTAGTCGATCGGGCTCTCGAATCGAGTGACGACCCGTTCCTGGAAATGGATCCCGAGCATCTCGAGCTCGTCGAGAATCGGATAGGCGATCTCGGGTGAGACCGGGATCCGGACGCCGACCGTGGTGATCTCGCCCGAGGCCACACGGCGCGCGGCGATTGCGGCGGGGATCGACACGGTCTGCGACATCGCGCTGTCGCCCCACGCTTCCCC
>JBHEOL010000201.1:0-3331 GCA_046261635.1 Thermoanaerobaculia bacterium
TAGAACGTGATTTGCCGCATCGAGACGAAGGAATGCATCCGAATCTCCGATCAGGCAGCACAGAAAGGAGATTCCGATGAAAACTACCGGAACTGTGAAATGGTTCAATGACGCGAAGGGCTTCGGATTCATCTCGGCCGAAAACGGCCAGGATGTGTTCGTGCACTTCTCCGCGATTCAGGGAAGCGGCTTCCGCTCCCTGGCGGAGGGCGCCGCGGTCGAGTTCGAAGTCGTCCAGGGCCCGAAAGGGCTTCAGGCTGCGAACGTCGTGATGCTCTGAGCTTCGCTTAGAGAACCGGGAAACAGAAAGGGCGGACCCACCGGGTCCGCCCTTTTCTTTTGTCCCGGAAAACCTGCGGGAACTCGGTTCCTCCCCGGGTGATCCCCCGGCCGCTTTGCTCCTTTCCCCTCAGCGGAGCTATTCTTCCTGAACGAGACAATCCAATCGGAAGGTTTGGGGAGCAGGGATATGGCCGTTCAGACCGCGACCTCGTCGCTCGAGCGAGAGCTCGATTACCGCCGCAAGCTGACGCAGATCACCAACCAGATCAACTCGGCGGACTCAATTCAGGCGATCCTGATGACGTTGAAGGATCGGATCCTCGAGTTGCTCGACGCCGAGCGCTTGACGATCTACGCGGTCGACACCAAGAGCCAGGAGCTCTACTCCCTTCACAAGGTCGGCGACGTCCCGAAGGAGATCCGCGTTCCAAAATCCTTCACCTCGATCGCGGGATTTGCCGCTCTCAGCCGGCGGACGATCAACATCAGCGATGCCTATGCGACTCCCGAGCTCCAGGGGCTGCACCCGAACCTCCGTTTCGATCAGCGATGGGACAAGCAGAGCGGGTTCCGGACGAAGAGCGTTCTGGCGGTCCCCGTTTTGTTCGAGAAATATCTGCTCGGCGTGATTCAGCTCATCAACAAGCAGCACGGTGGGTTGTTCACCGACCAGGACGTGGAGGCCGCCGAGGAGATCGCGCGGATTCTCGGGATCGCGTTCTACAACCAGCATCGGGCGACCCGCCAGTCGAAGCCTTCGAAGTTCGGAATGCTGCTCGACAAGGGGATCATCGGCGAGAAGGACCTCGAGACGGCCGCCTCGACCGCCCGGATGAACAACGTCGACGTCGGAAAAGTGCTGATGGAGGACTACGACGTTCCGAAGGAAGAGCTGGGACGCTCCCTCTCGAGCTTCTACAGCACGCAGTTTTTCTCGTGGGACGGGACGCAGCAGATTCCGGAGGACATCCGTCAGCGAGTCGGCTCGGACATATGGAAGAAGTACCTGTGTGCCCCGGTGGAGCGCCGGCAGGGCGTGCTCCTCATGGCGGTCGAGGATCCTCACGATCTGACCCGGCTCGACGCGATCCGCGCGATGTCACTCTCCCCGCGCTACGACTTCCAGGTGGCGCTGCGCGACGACATTCTCCGCTACGTTGCCTTCTCGTACGGTGAATCGCTCGACCGTCCGGAATCGGATGCCGATGTGACCAAGATCCTGAACGAGCTTGGAGATGGCGAAACCGAGGCGGTTGAGGAAGAGGCCCCCGAGCCCGAGATCGACGAGACCGACTCCGGCATCGTGCGGCTCGCGAACCAGGTGATCCTCGACGCGTACTCGAAGGGCGCTTCCGACATCCACATCGAGCCTGACGGGCCGAAGAACCCCTGCTTGATCCGGATCCGGATCGACGGCGACTGCCAGAAGTACCTCGAGATCCCCGGACCTCACCGCAACGCCCTGGTGCAGCGGCTCAAGATCATGGCCAAGCTCGACATTTCCGAGCGCCGCAAGCCGCAGGACGGAAAGATCCGGTTCAAGTTCTCGAAGGGGGTGATTGAGCTCCGCGTCGCGACGATCCCGACCTCGAACGGGAACGAGGACATCGTCATGCGCATCCTGGCGGGGTCGAAGCCACTTCCTCTGGAGAAGATGGGCTTCAGCGAGAACAACCTCAGGCGATTCAGGGAGGTGATCTCGAAGCCGTACGGCATCTGCCTCGTGGTCGGCCCGACTGGCTCGGGCAAGACGACGACGCTCCACTCGGCCCTCGGGTGCATCAACACCGTGGATATGAAGATCTGGACGGCGGAGGATCCGGTCGAGATCACGCAGAAGGGGCTGCGCCAGGTCCAGGTGCAGCCGAAGATCGATTTCACCTTCGCCGCCGCGATGCGGTCCTTTCTCCGCGCGGATCCCGACGTCATCATGGTCGGCGAGATGCGCGATCAGGAGACGGCGCAGATCGGAATCGAGGCCTCCCTCACCGGTCACCTCGTCATGTCGACGCTACACACGAACTCGGCTCCGGAGACGATCACGCGTCTGCTCGACATGGAGATCGATCCCTTCAACTTCGCCGACGCTCTGCTGGGCATCATGGCGCAGCGTCTGATCCGCACTCTCTGCGCCAAGTGCCGCGTCCCGCACGCGGTCTCGAAGGACGAGCTCGGCGAGATCATGGAGGTCTACGGGCCGAAATGGTGGCCTTCGACCGGGATTCAGTACTCGGCGGACTTGAAACTCTATGAGCCGAAGGGATGCAACGCCTGCGGCGAGACCGGCTACAAGGGGCGGATGGGCGTCCACGAGCTGCTCGTCGGAACCGACGAGATCAAGAGGGCGATCCAGCGCCGCGCGCCGATCGACGAGCTGCGCGACCTCGCCATGCAGCAGGGGATGACGACCTTGCTCCAGGATGCGATCCAGAAGGCCTTCCAGGGGCACACCGACATCAAACAGGCGAGGGCGGTCGCCGTGAAGTAGTCTCCTTGACGCGTTGGATTCGGGGGCGCGGGCGACTCATCGCCCGCGCCTTTTTCTTTCGATGAATGCTACCGGCTTCAATCGACCAGGATGGAATCACCGGTGCGGTTGTCGACGACGGACGCGTAGATGAAGACCGGAGAGGATGCCGCCCACGAAAGCCAGAAGCTCGGAACGTCGCGATTCGTCACTCCCGAAATCAGAGCGAAGACCGGTCTCTGTTCCATCGCGCCCGGAGCCAGCGTGAGGACCTCCTGAGCGAAGATCGTGCCGTCGTTCGCTCGCGCCTGCAGGGCGACGGTCACCGGAAAGAGTTGCGGATTGAAATAGCCGACGTTCGTCCGGAAGCCTTCTCCGTTCGTGATTTGAACATCGGTCGTGGAGGAGAGGCCCGGGATCGTTCCGAAGTTCCTTGCCTCCTCGAGCGCGATCGCTCCCATCGAGAACCCCGTCGTTCCCTGACCAATGCCTCGGAGGTCGTTGCGGATCTGCGCGGTGATATCGGCGGGCTCGTCCATCAGAACCTTGAGCGCTCCGATCCCGGTTCCGAGGGCATCCGGA
>JBHEOL010000237.1:0-3860 GCA_046261635.1 Thermoanaerobaculia bacterium
ACCCGAGCTGGGGGCCGCTACTTCACGAACGTCGTCCAGTCGGCGGTGCCGGCCTGGGCGCCGAATTCTGAGGTGTACGTCTTCGTCGTGCCCTGCGAGCTCGTGTCGGTCACCGTCACTTCGATCCGAAACAGCGTGGCGATGCCGGTGAGCAGCGGGATCCTGTCGACACCCCCGCTTCGCGCCCCCTCGTCGAGCATCTTGACCACGACCTCGACGTTGTTCGGGCTGTTGAAATAGAAGAACGAGGTCTCGTAATGCGTGTCCGCGAATCCGCCGGACGTCGTTCTCGAGAACGCTCGCGTGTCGACGGGACCGTTGTCGAAGCGGTTGCGATAGCGAACTTCAACTCTGAATCTGCCGAACAGGCAGCTCGAGTAGGCGTCCGGGCGGCACGTCGGCTGCGGTGGCGGCGGAGGAGGCGGAGGAGGCGGAGGCGTGAGCGCCGGCCGCCACGCCGGATCATGGCCGTTCGAGAAGATCACCCCGCTTCTGGTGCCGTCCGCGCTCACCCAGCGCAGCTCTCCCACGCACGCGGGACACGCCTGCGTGGAGAACGCGATCATGCTGCTATCGGGCGACCATGTGGGGCTCGCATATCCGCCCGTCTGCACGAGAGTCTTCAGCTCCGATCCATCGGCGTTCGCGACTGCGATGGAACTGCCCGGGTAGCAGGTGTCCCATGCGTAGCCGCATACGACGACCGCGATCTTCCCGCCATCGGGAGACCATGAAGGCTGGAAGTAGAAACTTTCCGCCCCGGAGAACGGCCCCTCGAACAGCGGAGTGATCGCGGAGCCGTCGGCATTCATGACGTAAACGTCGTAGGCACCATCGAAGTACTGCCAGTCGCTTACGAAGGCGATCCGCTTCCCGTCGGGCGACCACGCGGGATGCCCGTTCCATCCCCGTTCGAAGCCGACGCGCGCCGGATTCCTCCAGTCTCCGTCCACGCTCATGACGTACAGGCCCCATTGCCCATCCCGCAAGCTCGAGAACACGATGCTCTTCCCATCCGCCGACCAGGCGGGGTCGTCGCTGTTTCCGGGGTCCGTCCGGAGAACGAGGTTCGAGCCGTCTGCATCCATTACATAGATGTCGGACTCCCCCGCGCGATTGCTCGCGAACGCGATCCGCGTGCCGTCCGGCGACCAGGCGGGACTCAAATCACGTCCGGGGTGGTCGGTGAGCCGCTGGAGGCCCGTTCCATCCACGTTCACGACGTAGATCTCGGAATTCCCGTCTTGCTCGGAGACGAAGGCGATCATGCAGGGACGATCGGAAACCGGCGTCGCGCATGAGCTCGTGCCATGCGAGACGACCGGTCGCCTCGCTGCTTCGCCCGGCAGAGAGCACAACAACAAGGACATTGCAACGAGGACATATCGCAAGGGTTGCTCCTTTTTCCTGAGGCTTCTTTCTCACCCCATCGGTTCAGCATCACGTCGCCGGTACCAGGGGGTTGTTCAAGGGCCGTCTTCCTGGCTATGGAGTTGGACAGTGGAGCTTCGGGTTGGTGTCGTCGAACATCCCATCCTCGTTGGGCAGCCAGACCCAGGCATGAAGGACGTACCGGTCGGTCGGACCACCCGGCCACGTCGGCAGGTGGAACGTTTGCCCGAATAGCTCCTGCGGTGCCGGATTGGCTGGATTGAAGAAGCTGACCCATTCAACGGCGACCAGTTTCATGAAACCGTCGGACTGCGGGAAATACACGAGAACCGGCGGCTGATCGGCAATGGCTGTTCCGATGAGCGCGGGCTTGCGCCAGTGATACCCCATCCCCTCCGTGCAGGGCAGGCCGGAATTCGAGTAGCCCTCCAGCTCGGCAACCCGGATGTCGTGAAACCGGGCCGTCGCGGCCTTCAGACGCGCGAGCTGCGCGCGAGTCGAGGAGTCGAGCTCGCCCGGTGCGGCCATTGCTGGGTCCGACAGCCCCATGGCACCGAGCGCTACCAATGCGAGGGCGCCGACTACATTTTGAACGGTTCTCATTCTGCCTCCCTTTGGAACGCGCCTGGCGTTCCTCGCGCCAAAGTAAGCCGGGGGCGGAGGGCATCCAATGATCTGAGGGTGACATGGAGGTGAAAAGGAGGCGACGGATACCCGGGGGGGCTGGGGTGTCTGGTACGATGAGGCCTCTTTTCCAAGGAGCTCAATGCGATCCGCGTCACGGACGATCCAGTTCGGCGACTTCGGCCTGGATCTGCAGTCTGGCGAACTTTCGCGCAACGGAGCACGCGTGCTGCTGCCGGAGCAGCCGTTTCGGATCCTGTCGCTGCTCGTCCGCAATCCGGGCACGCTGGTCACTCGCGATGACCTCCGTAACGAGCTCTGGCCTGACGATACGTTCGTCGACTTCGAGCACAGCCTGAATGCCGCCGTGAAACGGCTGCGCGAGGTCTTGGGCGATTCCGCCACGTCTCCCACCTTCATCGAGACACTTCCCAGGCGCGGGTACCGCTTCGTTGCGCCCGTCATTTCCATGGGCGAATCCAACGACTCGGAAGAAAATCCCGGCCGGGCCCCGCTGACGAAGCCGCGTCGGGGCAGGTTGCGCTCGAGCTGGATCGGATGGGGCATCACGGGCGCGCTTCTGCTGACAGCTGCGGGTCCTCAGAATGGGCGCATGGATGGCGTCCACGGTTCGCAAGCGCCGTTGCTCACCAGACTGACGTCGAGCTCCGGCGTCAACCTCGACCCCGCACTCTCTCCGGACGGAAACCTGCTCGCGTATGCCTCGGATCGCGCAGGTTCCACCGGAACCGATATCTGGGTGCAGCCGGTCGGCGGCGGCGACCCGCTCCGGCTGACAAACCATGCGGGTGACGATGGGGAGCCGTCGTTTTCTCCGGATGGCGCTCAGATCGTTTTCTCCCGCCGCGACACTGGGCTCTTCGTCGTGGGCGCTGTCGGAGGCCGGCCACGATCGGTCGTGCAGGAGAGATGGGCCAGGACCCCGCGGTTCTCGCCCGACGGCGAGTGGGTCGTCTACTGGACGGGATTCCCACCCTCGGTCATCGCCGGGGGCATTCCCCACGCCCTCGGTTCGATCCACATCGTTTCCTCCGGCGGTGGCGCCGCGCGCACGCTCCAGCCTCGCGTTGCCAGTGCTCGGTACGGGATCTGGTCGCCCGATGGGAAGCGCATTCTGTTCCTCGGAGAAGACGACGTCGATCTCAAGCGTTTCGACTGGTACATCACCAACATCGATGGCACTGAGCTCATCAAGACCGGGGCGATCGAAGCCATCCAGGCGGCGGGAATCCGCGGAGGACCGCCGATTCCGGCGGCGTGGAGCGCGCGGGATCAAGCGGTCGTCTTCGCTACGCACGAGGTAGAGAGCTCGAGTGTCTGGCAGATTCCGATTTCTCCATCAACGGGACGTGTCACCGCTCCTCCCCGGCCGTTGACGTCGGGAACGGCGAGCGAGCGTAGCCCCAGCGCGTCGGCAACCGGCCGCGTGGTGTTCAGCAGTGTCGTGGAGAATGTCGATGTGTACAGAGTGGCCGTCGATCCCGAAAGCGGCGTCGCGACCGGACCGCTCGAGCGCCTCACCAGCAACACGGGGAACGATCGCCTTCGCAGCGTCACCTCGGACGGAAAGACCATGGCGTTCATCTCCCTGCGCACGAAGCAGGACGAGGTGTGGCTGAGAGACCTCGAGACCGGGGTGGAACGTCAGTTGACGTACGATGGGGCGAGCGATACGACTCTCCATCCCGACGGTTCGCGAGCCGCGTTCGCGACAGCGTCGGCCGGTGAGAATCGGGTCGACATCGTCGACGTGAATTCTGGTGCGTTCTCGACGCTATGTCGGGGATGCAGCATCCCCGCGGATTGGTCCTTCGACGGCGTAC
>JBHEOL010000238.1:0-12799 GCA_046261635.1 Thermoanaerobaculia bacterium
GTCGTCGAGCTGACCGATCGCCTGCTCGAAGAGCTTCGAGGCGGGAAGTATCGCTTCGTGGTGATGAACATCGCGAATCCCGACATGGTGGGACACACCGGGATCATGCCAGCGGCGGTGAGCGCGGTCGAGGCGACCGACGCAGCGCTCGGCAGGATCATGAGCGTCGTCGAAGAGAAGAAGGGAGTCATGGTCCTGACGGCGGACCACGGCAACTGCGAGATCATGTTCGACCCGGCCACGGGACAGGCGCACACCGCGCACACCACCTCGCCCGTGCCTCTGGCGGTGTTCGACCCCGAGCACCGGTGGTCGGGGATGGAATCGGGGGGTGCCCTCGAGAACGTGGCGCCGACCATTCTCGAGATCTTCGGGATCGCGAAACCGGAAGAGATGACCGCGCAAAGCCTGTTGCGCCCCTGACGAACGATGGATCGACTCATACTGATCCGGCACGGAGAGACCCTCGACAATCTGCGCGGGATCGCTCAGGGATGGCGAGACAGTGCGCTCTCTCCGCAGGGCGAAGCGCAGGTCGCCGCGCTCGCGGGGCGGTTGCGCCAGATTGGTGCCCGCTCGCTCTGGTGCTCGAGCCTTCCGCGGGCCCGCACGACGGCGCAGGCGATCGGGCAGGAGATCGGGCTCGAGCCGATGGTTCTCGACGACCTGAAGGAAATGAACTGCGGAGATTGGGAAGGGGTCTCGTTTCTCGAAGTGAGGGCGAAGCATCCCGACGTCTACAGCCGCTGGGCTTCCGATCCGAACGAGCCGTGTCCGGGGGGCGAGTCGTTCGCCGACGTGCTGGTGCGGATGGAGCGCGCGATCGAGAAGATTCGCCGCGCGGAAAACGGATCCGGTGGGACCGTGGCAGTCGTTTCCCACGGAACCGCGATCCGGATTGCGGCCACGTTGCTTCTCGGTCTTCCTCTCGATACCGCACGGCGGCTGGCGCAGGACAATGCAGCCGTGAATATCTTCGAATGGCGGGCGGAACGCTGGGTTCTCAAGACCTGGAACGATTCCACGCACTGCGCCGACCTGGACGGGAAATGAACCTCGAAGACATCGTCTCCTCTCTGACCGAAGCACTCCAGACTCGGACGCTGGCCGTCTGGGGCGTGGCCGTCGACCGCGTGATCCTCCAGACCCCGCCTCGCCTCGCCATGGGGGACCTGGCGACTCCGATGGCGCTCGAGCTCGCCCGCCAGCTGAAAAAGCCGCCGCGTGAGATCGCGCAGAAGATCGCCGACGGTTTCGAGCTCCCGCCCCTCATCGCGGCCGTTTCCGTCGAAGGCGCCGGCTATCTGAACTTCCGATTCGACCGCGGCCTTTTCACGGCGGCGCATCTTCGCAGCGTTCTCACGCCTCCACCACCGACCGGCCGGAAGATCACCGTGGAACACACGAACATCAATCCCAACAAGGCGGCCCACATCGGACATCTCCGTAACGCGGTGCTTGGCGACACGCTCGTCCGCTGTCTGCGATGGCTCGGTCACGACGTGGAGACGCAGAATTACATCGACGACACCGGAGTCCAGGTCGCCGATGTCGTCGTCGGCTTCGAGCGGATCCTCGGCGAGGGAGTCGAGCAGATCAGGAGAAGGATCGACGATCCCGAGGCCCGGTTCGACTTCTTCTGCTGGGACCTCTACGCGCGCACCGTCCGCAACTACCAGGACAATCCCGAGGCCGTCCAGTGGCAGCGCGACACGCTGCACCGGATCGAGAAGCAGGAGGGAGTCTCCGCCGAGATCGCGTCTCTCGTCGCCGACGCGATCGTCCGCTGGCACCTCCGCACCGCCGAGCGAATCGGAATCGACTATGACCTTCTCGTGAAGGAAAGCGACATCATCCGCCGCGACTTCTGGGAGCGGGCGTTCGCCCTCCTCAAGGAGAGCGGCGCGGTCGTTTTCGAGTCCGAGGGAAAACACGCCGGATGCTGGGTGATGAAACTCGCCGACTCTCCCGAGTTCGAAGGGATGGAGGAGCCGGACAAGATCCTCGTCCGCTCGAACGGCACCGTCACCTACGTCGGGAAGGACATGGCCTACCAGCTCTGGAAGTTCGGCCTTCTCGACCGGACGTTCGAATACCGGCCATTCCTCACCCGGGACGATGGCCGCATCGTGTGGGAAACGACCAGCGACCAGGACGGAAACCCGGATGCGCCGCATTTCGCGGGAGCGGATCAGGTATTCAACGTCATCGACATCCGCCAGGCATACCTGCAGAAGATCGTGCGCGAAGGAGTCAGACTTCTCGGGCATACCGAGGCCGCGGACAACTCCATCCACTTCTCCTACGAGATGGTCGCGCTGAGCCCCGCCACGGCTGCCGCCCTCGGGCTGCACCTCAGCGAAGAGGATCGTGCGAAAGCCTTCGTCGAGATGTCCGGACGGAAAGGTCTCGGCGTGAAGGCGGATGACCTGCTCGACACCCTCCAGGAGAAAGCGCTCGAAGCCGTCCGGGACGGGTTCGAGGGGCGGGAGGATGCGCAACCCTCCGAAGAGGAGATGCGCCTTCTCGCTCGGCAGATCGCCGTTGGCTCTCTCCGTTACTTCATGCTCAAGTACGGACGGAACAAAGTCATCGCGTTCGATTTCCGCGAGGCCCTCGCCTTCGAGGGGGACTCGGGGCCCTACCTTCAGTACTCCACGGTGAGAGTCGAGAACATCTTCCGGAAAATGCGAGAGCGGGGCGTCCGGGCGAACCTCGACGAAGCGTCACTCGATGAGATCGCCGCCAGGGGGGAGATCCCGGACGAGATCTGGGAAATCGTCCGGGGAAGCGCGGAGACCTCGGCCGTGGTGCGGCGGGCCGTCGAGACTCTGGAGCTGTCGACCCTCACCCATCACGCCTTCGAGATGGGGCAGCGGTTCAACACGTTCTACCACAAGTACCCGATCCTCAATGAGCCCGATCAGGAGGAGCGGCAGAAGCGGGCCGCATGCGCCGAGATCTTCCGCCAGACCATGAAGGGGATCCTCGATCTGCTCGGCATACCGCTTCCCGCCAGGATGTGAGGCGAGAAGCAGGGGCTAGGGGCTAGGGGCTAGGGAAAAGCAAAGGCACCTCAACGACCCTCACCTCGCTCGGTCATTGGGCTTTTGATTCTCCCTAGCCCCTAGTCCCTAGCCCCTAGCCCCTGGGTTTTTCAGGTCAACTTCCGGACGTTCTGCGCCTGCAGACCTTTCGGGCCCTGCTGAAGCTCGAACTCCACCCGCTCGCCTTCCTTGAGCGTCCTGTATCCGGGCTGATCCTGGATGGCGGTGTGATGGACGAAAACGTCCTCCTCCGACCCTTCACGGACGATGAATCCATAGCCTTTTTCGTTGTTGAACCACTTCACGGTGCCTGTTTCCGCCATGAGCCAGAAGTCCTTTCACCGGTCCTGTCGCCGGACCGGCGTGGCGGAGTTGTGCAAAGGGCAAGCCGTGTGAGGCAGCCCCTAGCCCCTTGTTCCTACCAGATCAGCGCGCGGTTTTCGCCGATCCTTCGAAAGCCGAGGGCTTCGTAGAGGCGTAGCGCGGGGCGATTGAAGTCGTTGACGAAGAGGGTGATCGCCTTCCCCTGGCGAAGGATGTGGCCGGCCAGCTCAGCCATTCCGGCCCGCGCATATCCCTCCTGCCGGCGTGTCGGCCGCGTCCAGACTCCCATGACCTGGACCGCATCCTCGGTGAGCGCGGACAGCTCGGCCTTGAAGATGATCTCGCGGTTCTCGACGAGCACGAAGGAGCGCTGCCGCTGGATGAGCTCCCGGATGCGGTTCCGGTATCCGACCGCATCGCGATCGAGGGGGCTGATCCCGACCTCCTCCACATGCATCGCCGCGCACGCCGGCACGAGCAGGGGAAGGTCGGTCTCGACCGAATAACGAAGACGGTCGAGACCGGGAAGGGAAGTCGGGCCTCGGGGAATCGCGTAGACCGGCTGGCGGAGTCGAATCACGGTCGGTGGACTGATGCGCTGCTCGAGACGGCGCCAGAGCGCGTCGACGAGCCGGGCGTCCGAGATCATCGCCCGCACCGGAAGGGATCTGCCGAGAATCCGCTCGGCGATCAGGGACATCGCCTCCTCGCGCAACTCCGCGGAAAGATCCTGGCGACCGGCGAGGACGAGGTTGGTGGTCAGGGAGGCGAGGACGACGATCTCTCCCTCGACGAGGACGGCGACGGTCTGGCCTCGCAGGCCGGCCCCTTCATCCTGGATTCTGGAAATGAAATAGACGTTGCCGAGCGGATCGAGCCGGAGAAAATCGAGGGCGAGATCCTGTTCGTCCGCGTCGAGGACACGAAGCTCGGAAGATCCGGAGGAAGGGAGGGAAACCATGTCCGTGAGCCGTCGCGGCAGTCTAAACCCGCTTTCAAGCGCCCGTCCAGACCCGCGGGGGAAAGCCAGAAACCAGAAGCCAGAAGCCAGAAGAAAAGGCAGAAGGCAGAAGGCAGAAGGCAGAAGTAAGAGCAACAGCAACGCCACTCCGTCATCCTGAGAGGCTGTGAAAGAAACCAGAGGGGCCGCGCTGGTGGAGCTTGCGAGGCGAGATCGCCCGCAACGCGGCCCCTCTGGTTTCTTTCACAGCCTCTGAGGGAGCGGCGCGCCGAAGGTGTCATTCACGAAAAACCGTGGGCGCGACCGAAGGATCTCAAGATCGCAGGATGCAGCCACCTGCGCGTCCCCCCCCGCACCGGCCAACGCGATCCTCGCATCTGGAGATCCTTCGTCGGCGCTCAGGTATCCGGATGAGCAACTTCGTCCTTCTCGCGCCTCCTCAGGATGACTCCGATTTTCCTTCTGCCTTCTGCCTTCTGCCTTCTGACTTCTGCCTTGTTCCTAGAGCTGCTCGTTGACCAGAAATGCCCCGAAATCGGTGAGCTTGTGGCCAACGGATCGCTGCTTCCACTTGTCGAGGGACCATTCTTCGGCGTGCTTCATGTCCTCCTCCCAGGCAGCCATGAGCGTCGCGGCGATCTCCGGATCGATCATCCCCACCGAGATCTCGTCGTTGAGCTCGAACGAGCGGTCGTCGAAGTTCGTGGAGCCGACGCTCGACCAGACGCCGTCGATGATGATGACCTTCTGATGAAGGCCCGTCTTTCCGAACTCGAAGATGTGGACGCCTCCTTCGAGCAGGGCGCCGAAACGGTGATGGCTCGCGTGCTG
This sequence comes from Thermoanaerobaculia bacterium, assembly GCA_046261635.1. Lineage (GTDB taxonomy): Bacteria > Acidobacteriota > Thermoanaerobaculia > Gp7-AA8 > Gp7-AA8 > JBHEPS01. The sequence goes on from JBHEOL010000238.1 coordinate 5,164, forward strand.
GACCATGGCGGCGTCAGTCGCCGAGTCGGAAGGCATCATGATTCTCACATCCACCCCCCGGGCGACTGCCTCGATGATGACGTCGATGTCTCCAGGATCCGGGAGGAAATAGGGATTCTGAATCAATATCTGCTTTCTCGCGGAGGCGATCGCGAGCCGATGGAGCAACTCCACCGAGGAAACGCTGCCCGCGGGAGAGCTGTAGGCGACATGAGCGGGCGTCGGCCCGACTTCCTCGAGCGAAGGGAAGTACTGATCTCCCGCGAAAACCTCCCCCGTCTCTTCGATCCAGTTCTCTGAAAAGACGGTTTGAAGCCGGTTCACCAGCGGCCCTTCGATCCGGATCGCCGTGTCCCTCCAGTGCTCGCGATCCTCCGCGTCACCCGTCCACTCCTGTGCGACGCCGTGTCCGGAAACCCAGCCGATGCGACCGTCGATGACGACGATCTTGCGGTGGTCCCGGTTGTTGTATTTCCCGAGGTTCGAGATGCGGAAGGGATGGTACTTGGCGACCTTGCAGCCCGCGTTCTTCATCTGCTCCCAGAGGTTCTCGTCCATGCGGGACGAGCCGGATGCATCGAGGAGCACGCGTACGGGAACGCCTTCTTTCGCCTTGGCCGAGAAAGTCGAGGCGACATTGCCGTTGATCTCTCCGGTCCACCAGACGAAAGTCTCGAAGTGGACCGAGCTCTGCGCGTTCCGGACGTCTTCGAGCATCTCGTCGAAGAACGCTCCGTTCTGCACGACGCGGATTCGATTTCCTTCCACGATGGAGCCGTGAGAAAGGCCGGCGATCGACTCGATCATTGCTCCGAGCTCTCCGGGGTCGGAGACCCGAAGATGAGTGGCCTGTCGCCGCTTGACCGACCAGAACAGGATGATGAGCACGATCAGCGCGAGACCGATCGCGACGAGGACCCATAGAGGAATCTCCACCATTCGCTTTTCTCCCTGTTTCGAGCTCACATCACTCTCCCTGTCCGCCCGGGCTTCCTTCGGCAGGGCGGTGAAGCGTCGCGACGGCGGCCAGATGGTCGGATGCACCTTCGAGTGTCCTTGGCCGAACCATCTCCCATCCCGCATCCGTGAAGATGTAGTCGAGTTGCCTTCCAGTCAACCGATGAGTCGCCTCGGCCGGCCCGGCTTCGCGCGCCCGGGCCGAAGCGATGAACTTTTCGATCTCTCCCGCGGATGGCGGGGCGTTGAGGTCGCCCACCAGGATCCACGGAACAGCCGCGGACCGCAGATGCGATGCGACACACTCGAGCTGCTCGGTCCGCGTGGCTGCGTTCAGTTGTCCCCAGGTGACGAGGTGGGTGACGAAGAACGCGATCTCCTGCCCCTCGATCACGATTCTCGCCTCGAGCAGGGTCCGCGGTTCTCCGATACTCGGGAGCGGATGAATGATCACGCGCTCGACGGGGAAGGAGCTGAGCACGGCGTTCCCATATTCACCCCGGAAGGCGTGGTAACTCCGGCCGAAGAACCCCTCCATGCCGGTCGCACCTGTGAGCTCACCGATCTGATCTCTGAATCGCGCCTGCCAGGTGCCGCGATGAACTTCCTGAAGGCCGGCAATCGCTGGACGCGCTCTCACGATCCCGTGCGCAATCTCATCGACGTGATCGCCGTCCAGCAGAGCTGCATGCCCCTCGATGTTCCAGCTCATGACGTCGATCGGGGGAACGGCGCGGGAGAGAGGTCGATCCTCGAGCTCCGGAGGAGGCTCGCACGAGCCGGTTCGCACCGTGTAGACGAACGCGACGCGATAGGCGATGAACGCGGTGAAAAAGAACATCGCCGCCGCAACCCAACGCCATCGTGACGGCCGTGACCGAGTTCGTCTCGGCGCCCCATCGAACCCGCTCGGCTGAGCCATTGGTCGGGGGCGAAGCGAAAAGGGTGCCGTGAGAAGCAGGGGCTAGGGGCTAGGGAAAGCAAATGCAGAAGTCAGAAGGCAGAAGGCAGAAGTAAAGACAAAGTCAAGAACGCTGGCCGCTCCTGATCTTGCCGTTGCTTTCCCTAGCCCCTAGTCCCTAGTCCCTAGCCCCTAGCCCCTGCTGTTGGCTGCTCGGTCGACGATCACGGTGACGTCATCGTGGTGAATGAGCGCGGAAGCCGGGAACTCGGGATTGGGAATCCCGCCTGCGAGCCGTTGGATGGCAGGAGCTTTCGCCTCGCCGGCGGCCATGAGCACGATGGAGCGGGCGGAGAGAATGGTTGCGATCCCGGCGGTGACGGCGCGCCGGGGAACGTCTCCGGCCGGGAAGAAGGGCGCGTTGGCCACCCGGGTCGACTCGTCGAGCGTGACGACCCGCGTTCGCGAGTCGAATGGCGAGCCCGGCTCGTTGAAGCCGATGTGACCGTTGCGGCCCATCCCGAGCAGGGCGAGGCCAATGCCGCCCGCCCGGGTGATCTGCATCTCGTAGCGCGCGCATTCGAGATCGAGGGCTTCATCGAGCGAGAGCGAGGGGTTCTCGCGCCGGACCGACTCCGCCATGCCCTCCGGAATTTGTATGCGGGAAGGGTCGATGTCGACGTGGCGGAATAGCCGGTCGTTCATGTAGGAGCGGTAGCTCGAAGGGTGATCCGAGGGGATGCCGACGTACTCGTCGAGGTTGAAGGTCGTGACGTCCTGGAAGCAGCGGTAGCGGGTGCGGCAGGCAGAAACGATTCCGCGGTACATCCCTTCGGGCGTGCTGCCGGTCGGCAGGAGCAGGACGCATCGGGGGTCGCTGTCGATCGCTTCGAGAAACTTCGCGGCGGCCCGCTCGGAGAGATCGTTGTAATCATCGACGACGATCCACTTCACGTCAGCGAACCTCGTTTCCACGGCAGAAGATCTTCTGGAGCTCGAACCTTTCCGAGAGGACGAGAAGATCGGCTTCGTAGCCGGCGGCGAGCCACCCGCGGGCTCCGTCGATGCCGAGAAGCCGGGCCGGTATCTCGGTGGCGAGGGGAAGGACGGACTCGATTGGCACGCCCGCGAGCTCGACCATGTTGCGCACGGCCTCTCTCATCGTCAGCACGCTTCCGGCGAGCGTCCCGTCGGCGAGCCTCGCCGCGCCGCCGCTCACGCGGACATCGTGCCGGTAGAGTTTGTACGTCCCCTCTTCGAGCCCGCAGGCGCGCATCGCGTCAGTGACGAGTACGGCTCGATCCGAAAACATCGATGCGATCATATGGAGCACGGCCGGATGGAGATGGATTCCGTCCGCGATCAGCTCGACGGTGCATCGGTCGTCGAGAGCGAAGGCACCGACAGGTCCCGGATCGCGGTGATGCAGGGGCGGCATTGCGTTGAACATGTGCGTCATGTGCCGCGCCCCCGCGGCGATTGCCTGGACCGTCTGAGCGTAGTCGGCTGAAGTATGCCCGACCGAAAAATGGACCCGGTCGTGGAACGACTCGATCAGCGACAGGACGCCGTGGACTTCCGGAGCCACCGTCATGAGCCACGGCAGTCCTCCCCTTCCGAGCGCGAGCCACGAGTCGACCTCCTCGATGCTGGCGGAGCGAAGGGACGCCGGATCCTGAGCCCCCGCTTTCGCGGGACTGAGATAGGGGCCCTCGAGATTGACGGCCACGATCGCCGCCTCCGCGGAGCCCGGCCGTTCGGCGACGGCGAAGGCGGATTGAAGAGCTGCCGCAATCGCCTCGCGGGAGCCGGAGAGGGTCGTGGCGGCCAGCGCCGTGGTTCCCTCGCGGAGATGGGCCTGGCAGACCCGGCGGGTCGCCTCGGGGTCTCCGTCCATGAAGTCGGCACCCGCCGCTCCGTGAACGTGAACGTCGATGAACCCCGGGACCATGAGTCCGTCTCCGAGGTTCGGTTCGGGATCGGACGGGCGGACGGCGAGCCGCACGTCCGCAAACCGACCGTCCTCGATGACCACGATTACGTCATCGTGAATCGATCCCGCGACGAAGCCTCGTCCCCGGAGAATCCGGCGCTCCGTCATGGCCGGGTTTTCCCGCTCTCGCCGAAAACATCGCGCAGCCGGCCGCCCGAGGAGGCGAGGCGCCCTTCGGCATCGGCGCGTGAGAGCCCGAGCTTCGCCATCACGGCCGCGACCTTGACGCTCGATCCGCTCTCGGCGAACGCTCGTTCGGCCTCGGCGCGGCCCACGCCCGCCGCCAGCTCGATCATCCGGACAGCCCGGTCGCGAAGCTTGATGTTCGTCGCGGGCATTTCGATCATCAGATTCGAATAGACGCGCCCCATGCGGATCATGATGCCCGTCGAAATCGTGTTCAGAACGAGCTTCTGGGCGGTGCCGCTCTTCATCCGGCTCGATCCCATGATGACTTCAGGCCCCGTCTCGACCGCGATGGCGATATCGACTTCGCGGGACAGAGGAGATCCGGCGCGCGAGGTGACGGCGAGCGTGAGAGCTCCGAGCATGTTCGCCCGTCGAACGGCCATCACCGTGAACGGCGTCGTCCCGGAGGCGGCGATTCCGACGACGACGTCTTCAGCCCGCACGCGCTCGTCGATCGCGCGGACCGCCGCTTCCTCGTCGTCTTCCGCACCCTCGGCAGCCGAGGTGAACGCCGCTTCCCCTCCAGCCATGATCACCTGAACCATCTCGGGAGCGGTGCCGAACGTCGGAGGAATCTCCGAGGCGTCGACGGCCGCGATCCTGCCCGAGGTTCCGGCGCCGACGTAGAACAGGCGCCCCCCGTCGAGCATGCGGTCCGCGATGGCATCGATCGCGCGGACGATCGATGGCCGCTGGGCCGCGACCGCTTCGGCCACGGAACGGTCCTGGTCCTGAATGATCTCGACCAGTCGTTCGGTCGGAACGAGGTCGATGTCGAGGCTTTCCGGGAAGCGTTCAGAGCTCATCGAGGCTGGTCCTGATGATTGTACACAGGCCGTGCCCGGAGTCCCGCTTCCCGTTCAATTCGCGGGGGCGGACGGCTGCCCGTCCCGCGCGATGACCACCGAGGTCAGGTCGTCGTTCAGGTCCATGGCGCTCCCTGCGTGGCGGATCACCCCGGCCTTCAGCTCGTCGGAAATCTTTGCCGCGTTGGTGTCCCATAGGGACTCGACCAGCCCGATCACTCCGGCGATTCCGAGCTCGACCCCGTTGGGCGAGGTGCATTCGTCGGCTCCGTCCGTGAACAGAACGAGCGCTTCACCCGGATCGAGCGTGAATGTCTGCGTCCGGTAGGTGGCTCCCGGAAAGAGACCCACGAGAAGGTCGGTGTTGCCGACGCGCTCCACGGCATCGCGCCGGATCAGCAGCGGCGGAGGGTGGCCGGCATTGGTGAACTCGATCACGCCGGTCGACGGATCGAGCCGTCCCGCGATGAGGCTGACGAACTTCGTGTCGGGGATCGTCTCCTTCAGCGCCGCGTTGATGCTCGCGACGAGCTCGCCCGGAGCCGTGTAATTCATCTTCAGGAAGATCCGGAAGGCCGACTGGAGTGAGCTCATGATCAGCGCCGCGGTCACTCCCTTCCCGGAGACGTCGGCGATGACGAACCAGACTCCTCCGGGAGTGACGACGAAATCGTAATAGTCGCCGCCGACGATGCGGCAGGCGCGGTTCGAGCCCGCGAGCGTGAAGCCTGGGACTGCGGGAGGCTCCGAGGGAAGAAGCCGCTGCTGAATGCGCCCGGCCGTCCGCATCTCCTCGTCCATCAGGCGCTTCTCGATCGCCTCCTCCCGGAGGCGGGTCGTTTCCAGCTTCATCGACGCGACCCGCGCGATCTGCCCCACGAGGCGGACGTCTTCATCGGTCAGCGAACGTCCGATCTGCAGGTAATCGAGGTAGAGGACTCCGCAGACTTCCCCTGAGACCAGAAGCGGAGCGACGACGGCGGAGCGGATCCCGAGAGCGACGATCGAATGCGCCCCTGCGAGCCGCTCGTCGGAAGGAGCATCGACGAACGCCAGGACCTTCTTCTGCTCGGTCACCTCGCGGACGATCGTGCTGCTCAGTTCCAGCGGGGAATCGTCATGGCGGTCTTTGCGGCGCACTTCCATCAACTCGAGCGAGCCGTCATCTTCGCTGATCGTGGCGATGGCCACGCGCGAGGGATCGAGAAGCTCGAGGACTCGATCCGTGATGAACCCGAACAGCGTTCCAAGGGGCTGGTCCTCGATCAGTTCCAGAGCGAGGGAGTTGAGCATCTGGAGTCGCTCGTTGTCCGTCGTCGCCCCGGGCGAGGTGTCGAGAATCTCGCTGTAGGGAATCGAGATCGTGGGCGAGAGGAGCCCCCCAGTGACCGAGATCGACTGCCGGGACGAGGCTCCCTGCCCGAACACGATCTCGGTGTCGCCGATCCGGATCCGATCGCCGTTCCGCAGCTCCCACGGCATCTCGATCCTGGTCCCGTTCACGAAGGTTCCGTTCGCGCTCCCGGCATCCTTGACCGCCCATCCGCTTTCGCTCGGCACAATTTCGGCATGCCTGCGCGAAAGGTATCGGTCCTGGACGGGGATCGTGCACTCGGAGGCCCGCCCAATCGTGACCGAGCTCGTGTCGAGAGTAAATGTTGCCGGTGGCGAGAGAGGCGTGAGAATTGTCACCTCAGCCGGCCGGGGGTTGTCCAGGTCCATGCCGCGGCCCTCCGAATTCGTGAAGAGGAATGAGGCGAGTATAGGCCTTCCTCGCAGTTCAGCGCGAGGCCGCCGCGACAAAATAGAGTCAGGAAGCAGCTGTCGAGGTCGGTTGCTCCTCGGGGATAGCGTGTGTCGATAGCGGGTGATCAGGAGCGCGACGAGACGGCAGCCACCGCCAGGGTGGCTCGAGGCGGAGTTCTGATCGTCGATGACGATGCTCCGATCCGCAATCTCCTCCACCAGGTCTTCAAACGTCTCGGTCTCGAGACCAGGGAAGCCAGGGATGGCGTCGAGGCCCTGAGCTGCATCGAGAAGCAGCTGCCAGAGCTCGTCATGCTCGACCTCATGATGCCGAGGATGAACGGCTGGCAGGTTCTCGAGCACCTGAGGGACAATGGGATTCTCGACGAACTTCCCGTGGTCGTTCTTACCGCCGTCGGTCCCGTTCGGGCGGAAGGGTTGAAAGAATTTCCGATCCGCGCGGTCCTCGGCAAGCCTTTCGAAATTCGGGAACTGATCGAGACGGTTCAGAAGATTCTTGACTAACGACTCCCGATCCCCCTCCTCGGACGACTACTTCCTCGAAGTGGAGTCGCATTTTGCCGCCCGCCGCGGCACCCCCTTCGTCTTCTCCGCGAAAGACTGGGGCCTGCTCAAGGGATGGAAAGAAGCGGGGATCCCTCTGCCGGTCGTTCTCGAGGCGATCGACACCTGCTTCGAAAAGAAGGAAGCGGCCGGGAGGAAAGGGGTCGTCTCGAGCCTCTCGTATTGCCGCCACGCGGTGAAGGAGATCTGGGCCGACCGCCAGGAATTGCAGGTGGGCTCCTCCGGATCGGTGCCGGAAGCGCGTCCGGAAGAGCCTCTCGCCGAGCTCTCGCGGCGCCTTCGTGAGTGCGAGCGGGCAGCCGAGCCATCCGCCGCGCGCGTGATCGGCGACGCGGCCGAAAAGGTCGAGGCCATTCCCTCCGGCAAATCGATTCCGCACATCGAGGATCTGCTCATGAACATCGAGAGCGACCTGATCGCGAAACTGGCGGCGACCCTTTCCCCCGAACAGGCCGAAGC
>JBHEOL010000249.1:0-4450 GCA_046261635.1 Thermoanaerobaculia bacterium
ACCGAGATGACGGGGGCAGCTTTCGCCGCCGGCTCAGGCCTGAAGACCAGCGCCAGCAGGAGGAGGCCCAGCAGCGCCGAGCGGAAGATCCACCGAGGTGTCATCAGGAAGAGTAAGCGAATCAGGGGGACGAATACTCCCGCTCGGTCCCGGCGGGATGCGTGAGGCGGGCCCGACTGTGGTACAAACGGAGCCGTCCGGAACGAGGGAGAAAGCCATTGATCTGCCCGATCTGCAGGATTGAGATGATCGCGGTCGAGCGGGGTGAGATCGAGATCGACCACTGCATCTCGTGTCGGGGTCTCTGGTTCGACCGGGGGGAGATCGAGTTGCTGGCCGAGTTGACCGGCGCCGACCTCTCCTCGCTGGGACGGGGCGAGCGAACGGGTGGAGGCGGCGGCAAGCGGCTCTGCCCGCGGTGTGAGGAAAAGCTCGAGGAGATCGCGGTCGACACGCTTCGCATCGACCGCTGCCCGGACGGACACGGGCTATGGTTCGATCGAGGCGAGCTCGGGGCGGTCATCGACCGGGCCCTGGCGGCTGGCGGTGCTCTTTCGGCGATATCGACGTTTCTGGGAGAAGTCTTCGGAGCGGGCCCGCGGGAGGGTCCAGCCCGATAGAAATCAGGAGGACTCGGCTCCATGACCGGACTCATCATCGTACTGGTACTCATCGCGATCGTCGGTTTTTTTCTGGTCGGCATGTACAACACCCTCGTCCGCGCGAGGAACGAGGTAAAAAACGCCTGGAGTCAGATCGACGTGCAGCTCAATCGCCGGCACGATCTGATTCCCAACCTCGTGGAAACGGTCAAGGGATACATGACCCACGAGCGGGAGACGCTCGAGGCGGTCACGGCCGCCCGCCAGCAGGCGATCAACATCACCGGGGACGTGGAGGCGAAAGCGAAGGCGGAGAACCAACTTTCACAGACTCTCCGGTCGCTGTTCGCCGTGTCGGAGGCGTATCCCGACCTGAAGGCGAACCAGAACTTCCTCGCGCTCCAGGAGGAGCTCGCCTCGACCGAGAACAAGATCGCCTTCTCGCGCCAGTACTACAACGACTCGGTGCTGAACCTGAACAACAAGATCGAGATGTTCCCGACCAACATCTTCGCGAACATGTTCAACTTCGTGAAAGAGAAGTTCTTCGAAGTCGAGACCGTGGAAGCGCGCAAGCCGGTGCAGGTCAAGTTCTGAGTCCGAACCGAAGGCTCGACGCGTCCGGATCGGGCGACTCATCCGGGCGCGTCGTCCACGTCTTCGCTTGAGCCATGTTCGAGCTGATTCGATCCAACCAGCGGCGGTCGGCGATGCTTGTCGCCGTCATGGCCCTGCTTCTGCTCGCCCTCGGCTACAGCGTCGGCGAGGTGATGGGGAGCGGGGCGGGTCCGTTCGGCCTCGTGATGGCCTTCCTCATCTGGATCGTGCTCACTCTCGTCAGCTACTTCGCGGGAGACCGGATCGTTCTCGCGATCAGCCGCGCGAAGAAGATCTCCCAGCAGGACCATCCGGTTCTGTTCAACATCGTCGAAGAAATGTGCATCGCCTCGGGAATGGCGAGGATTCCCGAGGTCTACATCATCGACGACCCCGCCCCGAATGCCTTCGCGACCGGCCGCAACCCGGAGCATGCCTCGGTTGCCGTGACGAGCGGGCTTCTCAATCTCCTGACGCGCGAGGAGCTCCAGGGTGTGATTGCCCACGAGATCGCCCACGTGAGAAACCGCGACGTTCTCTACATGATGATGGTCGCCGTGATGATGGGGACGATCGTGCTTCTCGGAGATGGTGCGCGAAGAATGATGTTCTACGGTCCGAGGACCAGGACGAGCTCCCGCCGGAAGGGAGGGGGGGAGCAGGTGGTCTTTCTCGCCCTCGCGATCCTGCTCATCATCCTCGCCCCGATCGTCGCGCAATTCATTTACCTCGCGATCTCGCGGCGGCGGGAGTACCTGGCCGACGCTTCGGGCGCCCAGTACACGCGCTATCCCGAGGGACTCGCGAATGCGCTCGAGAAGATCGGGCAGTCCACCCAGCGGCTCCGCACGGCCACGCAGGCCACCGCCCCCATGTACTTCGTCAATCCCCTCGCCGTCTCCGCCAGCGGAATGGCCAACCTCACCGCCACTCATCCGCCTCTGTCGGATCGCATCCGGATCCTCCGGTCGATGGGGGGGATGGCTGACCTGCGAGCCTACGACGAGGCGTTCCGAAAGGTGAGCGGCCGGCCCGTCGGAGTCGTCCCCTTCGCGGCGGTCGAGCGGGAGCCGCGCGCGGAAGCCCGCCCCGCATCCGCGATTCCCGGCGCGATTCCCGGCTTCGGCGGGGGCGCGCAGATGCCGGGCGGGGCGCCCCCGATGCCTCTTCCGCTTCCGGTCCCTCCGATGGTCGCAGCGGCGGCCGCAGCAACCGCCGCCGCTCCCTCGGAGGAGGCGGTCGATCACGCACACCGCGTGCGGGAGACGACGGACCTGCTCTGGAAAAAGCAGGGCTACTCCCTGATCGAGTGCCCGTGCGACACGCGGCTGAAGATTCCTCCCGTACACCGGCGGCGCAAGATCGAGTGCCCCCACTGCGGCCGAGTTCACAACGTGACCTAGGGGCGGCTCCCCGACACATCACGGTACCGTTCACGCCCTCCCGTAGGTGATCGACAAGGGCCGAGGGGTGAGGGGCTCGTCATCCTGAGAGGCCCTCGTTCCTCGTCCCTCGTCCCTTTGCTACACTTCTCTCCTACCCACATCAAATTTCGCAGGGGGCTGCCATGTCTCAACGGCTGAGCGCCGACTATGTGCTGGATGAGGCGAACAACCGCGTCCTCTGCACCGTCCACGTTTACGACAACGAGCTCCTGGGGCATGCGGCGGAGTTGCGGCTCGTGCGGAAGGTTTTAGTCAAGGACAGCCGGCCGGTCAACGCATCCGAGACGCTCCTGACGCGCGCGATCACCGCGCTCGGCCCGACGAACCGGTTGGAGATGCACCGCGCGTCTTTCCAGGCATACAGCTACATCGGCGCGAAGATCGACGTGGAGATCCACACCGAGATCGAGATCGACGACGGGATGATCTTCGACACGACCGTCACCGAGGTCGAGAATCTCGCCCTAGCCGACAAACCGGCCGTTTCGAATGACGCGAAAGGGGTGGTGGAGCCGGCCGACGCGTTCGATTTCATCGCGAACTTCAAAGCGATCCCCCCCGCCAACAAAATGATCACGGCATTTCTCGTGGTGATCGCCGGCCTGATCATCGGGGTCAACATGATCGTCGGGCTTCACGACCAGGCCGTTTCGGATCACGAGGTGTGGTTCTACGATCACCGAGGCTCGGATGGCGATTCCGAGTCGCCGCTGCAGAAGTCTCTCGCCGGGAGTGGCGTGCTCGGAGCGGCGGTCTGGTTCGCGATCCGGCGGCAACTGCGCAAGTACATGGCCTTCGAGCTGTGCAACGTTCCGGGGCAGATCCGGCGTCACGACACGATCCGCGCATCCGCGATCCTCAAGGGGCGGGCCCGCGTCGATCTTCACCACGTGATTCTCCGGGTCGTGGCCTGCAATATGGAGAAGGGAAAGTACACACGAGGCTCCGGAACGAAGAAGCGGACCGTCTCGTTCACCGAGCCGGTCCGGGCGGTCGTGCTCTACGACCAGCGGATCAATCTGATTCCGGCGGGGGTGCCCGTCGAGAGCTACTTCACGGGCGAGATCGCTTTCGAGCCGATGTTCGCCGCGCTGTATCCGCCCCAGATGATCGGCTCGGGCCACGGGATCGCGCTCCACTGGGAGGTGCAACTGATCCACGACGAGTTCGTCGACCAGGAGCTCGTCTGTCCCTCCGAATGCTTCTCATGGCGTGACTTTGTGGAGGCGTGATGGTGCCGTTCGACGATTATCTGGGACTCGGCCGGATCGACTTGCATCGTTTCAGGCTCGTGGTCTTCATCGGCCGGAGCGGCAGCGGAAAGTCGACTGCGATCGACCACCTGCTGGCCACGCATCCGGCGTTTCGGGGCCGCGAGAGCGTGGTGCTTCAAAGGCCTCTGTTCGCTCCGCCGGACGGGCTTCCCGGAGTCGTGGCGCTCGACGATCTCCTCGAGGTCCGCGAGCTGCGGGTCGTGGCCGGACTGCTCCGCTCCGGGCGAACCGTGCTCGTCGCCTCTCACCTTGGGCCGATGTGGTATCAGCTCCTTTCGCTCTTCGTTCCGGCGATCGTGTTCAGGACCGACCGCGACGAAGCGAAGGTCGCGCGGTATCTGCGCGGAAAAGGGATTGACGCGTCGGCGTCCGCGACGCGCGCCTTCGTCCGCCGGTTCGGAGCCACCTACACCGATATCGACATCATTCTCGACCGCTACCCGGAACGCAGCTTCGACGATGCTCTCGCGCGGTTTCAGCGCTTCTGCCGGCTCGAGCTCGAATCGCCCGGCGGTTGACGCAGAGGTTCCCC
>JBHEOL010000257.1:0-9311 GCA_046261635.1 Thermoanaerobaculia bacterium
CACCCGCCCCGATCGCAACCGTGGCCTCGAGCAGATCTTCCGGCGGCGCGTTCCCGAGAGACGGAAGACCGGGCGCCTGGAAATCCGGCAGCTCCTGAGCGATCAGGGCCGGGAGAAGGAAAAGGAGAGGGAGGAGGGCGATTCGAAGGAACTTCATCAACGGGCGGTCTTTCGCGCGATCATCGCTTCGAGCTGCACGATTCGGAGATTCACCGTGGACTGGTGCTGCGAGCTGGGGAACGCCGTCTTGAACGCGCGGTACTCTGCGAGAGCGTCCTGGAACTTCTCCTGCTCGACGTAGATGCTGGCGCGCTGGAGCCGCGCGTTCTCCGCCGTTTCACCCTCCGGCTTCCGAGCCAGCACTTTGCCGAGAGTTTCGAGCGCCGCGGCGGACTTGCCCCGTGTCGACTGTGCGACGCTGAGAAGGTATCCGGCCTCGTCCCGCACGGCCGCCGGAGCCTTCGCGTCGACCCAGATCGCGTGAAGCCTCGATTCCGCGTTCGCGAAATCGTGCCGCGCCATCAGCTCGCGCCCGAGGGAGAGCGAATCCTCGGCGGTCTGGCTTTTTCCTGCCTTCAGAGCACGCCGGAAGTTCTCGTAACGGTCGAGGTCGGCCGTCATGCGGGCGACGAACTGCTCCGCGGGGGCATAACCCTGCATCAGCGCGGCGATGGTCTCATCCGGCGTGAGGATCAGAAAGGTCGGCAACCTCGACACCCCGTAACGGCGCGCAAGCTGCGCTCCTTCGCCTCGGTCCTCGGTGTCCACCCGGAGCATCACCATGTCGCTGGTCGCCTTCTGGAAGACTGCCGTCGGGACGATCTCGCGCTCGAAGCGATGACACCAGCTGCACCAGTTCGCGAACAGATCGACGAATATCAGCCGGTTCTCTGCCTTCGCGACCTTCAATGCTTCCGGATAGCTGTTCTTCCAGGTGGTCGCGGCGACCGCCTGACTCGCTGCGAGCAGGATGGCCACAACGAGGATCGATCGTGTCTTGTGCAAGTTGCCTCCGCGGGCCGAAACGAGGCCCTTTTTGTCACTATTCCGGGTGAAGCTGGTCGCGGGAAACGCCGGCCGCAACGGCAGCGCGCCCTGGCGCTCGCCCCCGATTCGACTCGCTCCGGAACGCCCGGGCCGCCTCGGCGAGCGCGCTGAGGTCTTGGGACGCTCGACAGGCATGCCGGGTTACAATCCCGCCCGTCATGCTGTCTCGTGAGTATCTCCGTGACTCTTCCGACGATTACCGCAGGGCGCTCGCGAATCGGGGCGCCGAAGTCGAGCTCGACCGCTTCCTCGATCTGGACCGGGAGCGGCGCGACCTGATCCAGAAGGCGGAAGCGCTCAAGAACCAGCGCAACATCGCATCCCAGGAGATCGCGCGTCTCAAGAAGGCAAAGGAAGACGCGAGCTCCCAGATCGCAACGATGAAGGCCGTCGGAGACGAAATCCGAGCGTTCGACGAACGGCTCGCGGCGATCGAGGAGGAGATGTCCTCGCTCGAGCTCGGTTTCCCGAACGCTCCCGACGCGTCGGTTCCGGTCGGCCGCGACGAGTCGGCCAATCGCGAGGAGCGCGTCCACGGCGAGCGCCCCTCCTTCGACTTCGAACCGAAAGCGCATTGGGACATCGGCGACGCGCTGGGCATTCTCGACTTCGAGCGCGCGGCCAAGATCGCGGGAGCCCGCTTCTCGGTCCTGTTCGGCGAGGGAGCGCGCCTCGAGCGCGCGCTGATCTCGTTCATGCTCGACCTGCACAGCCGGCGTCACGGCTACACCGAGGTCTGGCCGCCGGCGATCATCAATCGTAAATCGCTCGAGGGGACGGGACAGTTGCCGAAGTTCGAAGCAGACCTGTTCCGCCTCGAGGGCGACCGCGATCTGTTTCTCGCCCCGACGGCGGAGGTGCCGATCACGAACCTTCACCGGGACGAAATGATCCCGGAGTCGGCGCTTCCGATTTCCTATTGTGCCTACACACCCTGCTTCCGCAGCGAGGCAGGCTCCTACGGAAAAGACACCCGCGGACTGATCCGGCAGCATCAGTTCGACAAGGTCGAGCTCGTGAAATTCACGCTTCCCGAGAAGTCCGAGGAGGAGCACGAAAAGTTGACCGCCGATGCGGAAGCGGTCCTGCGCGAGCTCGGCCTGCACTATCGCGTGATGACCCTCTCGACCGGCGACATGAGCTTCGCTGCGAGCCGGACCTACGACATCGAAGTCTGGCTGCCGGGCCAGAACACCTTCCGCGAGATCTCGTCCTGCTCGAACTTCCGCGACTTCCAGGCGCGGCGGGCGAACATCCGGTTCAAGGGGGAGACGAGAAAGAACGGACTGGTGCACACCCTCAACGGATCCGGCCTCGCCATCGGAAGAACCCTCGTCGCCATCCTCGAGAACTACCAGCAGAAGGACGGATCGGTCATCATCCCCGAGGTCCTGCGGCCGTACCTCGCCGGGCTCGAGCGGATCAAGGCGAGGGGCTAGGGGCCAGGGGCGAGCCAGTCCCTAGCTAGCCCCTTCTCCTCACCTTCCCCTCCTGACGAGGCGACGGCGTGGCTCGGGCTCCTTCGACGTGGCGCCGGCAGCGACGATCGCGAAAGCCTGGCGTCCCCCCGATCCGACCCTCTCCCCGCGGACCCGGAGTCGCCAGGTTCCCTCGGCCGGATTTTCGATCGCGACGACCTCGACATTGTTCAGGCGATCCGGCGATCCTCCGGTCAGGGAAGCGTTCCCCTGGTGGACCAGGCCGTCCGGCGCGATCAACTCGAGATCGAGATCGTGGACCAGAGGCTGCGGAGCGCCGGCGGGAGTCGGCGGATCGGTCCAGACGAGGCTCACCACGAGGCGGCCACCCGAAGGTGCAATCGCAATCTCGGCGGTCTCACCCATCCGGAGACCGCTGGCTGCCGGGCGGTCGAGAACGAAGACGGGGCGGCCATCGCCCGCGAAATGCAGTGCATCGTCGAGGGCGGGAAGTCCGAATCCCTGCTCGACCGACGGAACGGGTAACGCCGGCGCGGGGCCCGACGCCGTGTTCACGAAAGGAACCTGGCGCGCCGAGGCGATGAGAGTCGCCTTGACGAGAGCGGCGCTCGGTGTGAGCCGGTTCGCTTCGAGGGGCGCGCCGGTCGGATAGAAGCCGTCTCGGTAGTACTGCCGGACCAGCGATGCGGCTCCGGCGACCAGCGGGCCGGCATACGAAGTACCCGCTCCGAGGTCCCCGGTGCAGTTGTCCGAGGTCACGGTCCCGTCCGAGATCGCCGCCACGAGCGTCGATGGCGCCACCAGGTCCGGCTTGAGCCGTCCATCGAGTGCCGGCCCCCGGCCGCTCGCCTCCCAGATTTTCGAATCGTCGAAATCGATCGCCCGCGTTCCTCCGACCTGGATCGCGTTCTTCGCCAGGCCGGGACTCGCGACGCTCGACGGACCGTGCGCCCCCGCGTTGCCGGCGATGAAGACCACGACCATTTCGGGGTGCTGGTCGATCCAATCGTCGACCTGCCGCGCCATCGTCGCGTAGCGCCCCATCTGGTCTCCCCACTGATGAGAGATGACCGTCGCGCCCTGGAGCCGCGCCTGTTCGAGAACCGGCCGGATGTCGGTCGGCGGGCATCCGAGGCCTGGAAGAGAGCAGGGCGCCTGCACGAAGCCGAAGTCCTGGATGATCAGCTTTGCCGCGGGCGCGATCCCTTCCCCGTTCCCGCTGGTGCCGAAAGGAAAGGTATCCCCCGCCACGACGCCGGCGATGAACGTGCCGTGTCCGAGGTTGTCCCAGTCGCGAGGGTCGGCCGGATCGTCGTTCGAGAGAAAGTTGTACGCGACGATCTTTCTCCGCGACAGATCGATGTTGTCGTGCTGAAGCGTTCCATCCGCGCGGCGGACATTCACCGGCGGCAGGGACTTGTCGGCCTCGGCGAAGGCGCAGTGATCGACGTCGACGCCGGTATCGGCGATCGCGACGATTTCCCCCGCGCCATTCACGCCCCGCTCGTGAAGGGCCATCGCTCCTTCCGGGCTGCCCGACTGAAGAACGCGGAGAGCGGACTCGTCAGCGAGAATCGAGAGCGGAAGGATCGACAGGACGACGAATAACTTTCTCACGCACGACGGAACGGGGCGCGCATGCGGTTCATTTCGTCGCGCCCCGGACATCGCGAGCTTCTCCCTTTTCGCGCTCTCCTCTCTTGAACCTCCCTTTCCATGTGATCAAGAAAGGGGGCAGGGGGCAGGGGCGTCTGGTAGGGCCTAGCCCCTGGTCCCTGGTCCCTGGTCCCCTGGCCCCTGGCCTTCTGGCCTCAGTGGACGAACTTCCGGCGGTTCCTGATGTAGTCCGCCAGGATGAACTCCCCGAGCCGGTCGGTGGAGGAGTAGAAGGCGCGACCCCGGTTGATGCGGGAGAGCTGATCGACGAAGTTCACGAGCATTGGATCGCTCGCGAGCATGAACGTCGTGATCGGAATCCCCGCCCGCCGGCATTTCTCGGCCTCCTCGAGGGTGCGGTTGACGATCTTCATGTCGAGCCCGAACGAGTTCGTGTAGAGCTCCCCGTGCTCGAAGAGCGCGGACGGTTTACCGTCGGTGATCATGAAGATCTGCTTGTTGAGGTGCTTTCTCCTGCGAAGCACGTTCTGCGCGAGCTCGAGCCCGGCTTTCGTGTTCGTATGGAAAGGTCCGACTTCGACATACGGGATCTCAGAGATCGGAACTTCGCTGGCCTCGTCCCCGAACAGGATCACGTCGATGGTGTCCTTCGGATACTTCGTGAGAATGAGCTCGGTGAGCGCGAGAGCGACCTTCTTCGCGGGAGTGATTCGGTCCTCGCCGTAGAGGATCATCGAGTGCGAGATGTCGATCATCACCACGGTCGAGCAGCCGCTGGCATTCTCGGTTTCGAACACCTCGAGGTCTTCCTCTTCGATCTCGATCTCGCCGAGCGGGTCGGCGTTCCGCATGGCGTTCTGGATCGTCCGAATCCCGTCGATGGACATCGGGTCGTCGCCGAACCGGTAGGGGCGGGTCTCGGGAAGCCGCTCGATCCCCTCCCCTGCCTGCTGAATCGGGTGTTGTCCCGCAGCGGACCTCTGCAGCCCTCCAAAAATCTCGTCGAGAGCATCGCGGCGGATCTGCCGCTCTCCGGCTGGCGCCAGGACCAGGTTCCCCTCGCCATCCTGACCGATCAGCTCTTCCTCGGCGAGCTGAGCGAAGAAGGCTTCGAGATCGATCGCCGGGTCGATCCACCCGCGCTGTTGAAGCATCCGCATCATCCTCATCGCCTCCTCGACGTCGCCCGAGGCCTGGAGGAGGAGCTGGTTGAACAGGCGCCTCAGCCCCGCCTCCGCGAGAAGGCGGCGGATCAGGTCGGGGTCGAGCCAGCGGTAGCGGTGCCTCATCGTAAAGTCAGAAGGCAGAAGGCAGAAGGCAGAAGTAAATGCAAAACCAACCCCTTCGATCGCCGGCAACGCCAAAGGCAGTCAGCTTGTGGCCTTGGTTCCTGGTTTTACTTCTGCTTTCTGCCTTCTGCCCTCTGCCTTCGCCTTTTCTTCTGCCTTTGCCCGTCGCCGGCATCAGTCTCCGGCGGTGGCCGGGAACCCTGTCTTGCGGACCCGGTCGATCCACCGGGAGATCGCGGGGTTGTTGGGAAGGAGCTCGCGCGCGTCTTCGAGAGCTTCGAGCGCCTCGGAACCGCGCCCGAGGACCATCAGAATCTGAACGCGAAGCTCGACCAGGCGCTGGTAGAGAGTGAGGTCCGGGTGATCCTGGGTGGCGAGGAGGGAGAGTCCGCGGTCGACGAACTTGAGCGCCGTGTCCGGCTTCGACTCGTTGAGCGCATCCGCGGCGAACCTCTTGATCATCCTCGGGGAGTCTCCGAGAAACGATTTCGCCTCGACGAACTGCTGCAGGGCTTCCTGTGCAAGCGCCTGCTGGCTGGGGAACCAGCCGTCGCGAACGATCCGCTCGATCTGCCGGGAGAGCTCTCCACTGATATCCAGCTCGATTTTCGTCATCATTTCACCGTCCGCAGAATATTGAATTTCGCCAGCTCGGCGAAGGTGATGGTCGAGTCCAGGTCCTCGCGCCCGAGGCGTACCGCTTGATGAAGCCCCTCGAGAACGAGCTCCATGGCGAAGGCGAGCTCGCGGTCGTGACGGGGCGGAAAGTGCTGACGTGCGAGCTCCCTCAGGCCCGAAACACGGGAGAGCTCGGCGAAATAATCGGCGAACGGCTGCTCGTCCGAGAGCGTCGCCCGGTTGCCCGCTGCGAACCATTCGAGAATCTCCCCGTACGGCGATTCCGGAGCGGGTTCCGGGGTCGCGGAGACTCCGCGCGAGGCTCCCCTTCGAGGGAGGGGATACTCATCCTCCTCATCGAATCCACCCCGCGAGCCTCTCGCTCCGAGGCCCGGCCTCTCGATCTCTGGAAAGGTCTTCGCGAACAACCGCGCGACGGCGGTTCCGATCAGCCTCCGCGCGACCACCTCCGCTCCCTGCTGCTCCCCTTCATAGACCATCTCCACTTTCCCGGTGACCGCGGGGAGAATCATCTGCAGGTCGCTCAGCCGGGGGAAGATCTCCTCGTCGCCCGTCAGGGCGGCCCGCCGCTCGAGGTTCGACTGGAGAATCTCGATGGCCGATATCGGCATCCGGGCCGAAACGCCCGAGGACTGGTCGACCAGCTCCGACTCGCGCGCCGCGAAGGCGACGTCCTCGACGACGGCCCGGATGTAATCCGGCACCTCGATCCGGGCCCCCACACCCTCGCGCTCGGTCCACGCTTCCTGTCTCGTGATTTTCATCGCCGTGTCGAGGTCAGCGGGGTAATGCGTGAGAATCTGCGAGTCGATCCGGTCCTTGAGCGGCGTGATGATGTTGCCCCGGTTCGTGTAGTCCTCGGGGTTCGCGCTGAAGACGAGAACGATGTCGAGCGGGATGCGCACGGGGAATCCCCGGATCTGGAGGTCGCGCTCCTCGAGAATATTGAGCAGGGACACCTGAATCCGCGGGGCGAGATCGGGCAGCTCGTTGATGGCGAAGATGCCGCGGTTGGTCCGCGGGATGATGCCGTAATGGATCACCTCTTCGTCGGCCCATGTGAGCCTCTGGTTCGCGGCCTTGATCGGATCGATGTCGCCGATCAGATCGGCGACGGTGACGTCGGGTGTCGCGAGCTTCTCGCGGTAGCGGGCATCGCGGCCGACCCATTCGATGGCGAGCGCGTCGCCGCTTTCCCGCAGGAGCCGGCGGCATCGCTTGCAGACCGGGGCGAAAGGAGAGTCGTTGATCTCGCACCCTTCGATGATCGGCATCCATTCGTCGAGCAGGTGCGAGAGCGCACGGATCATCCGTGTTTTCGCCTGACCCCGCAGCCCGAGCAGGATGACGTCGTGACGGGCGAGCACGGCGTTGTGAAGCGCCGGGATCACCGTCCGCTCGTAGCCGTGGACGCCGGGGAAGGTCGGCTCTCCCGCGGCGATCTTCCGGAGAAGATTCGAGCGCATCTCGTCCTTGACCGCCTTCTCGCGGTATCCGGACTCGACCAGCTCAGCGAGCGTTCGGGGGTGTCGGGTCATCGGCACTCGTCTCCGGTTCGGGATCTCGATTGAAAGTATTCATCGCGCGCCGCAGATCTCCGCGAACGAACATCAGGAGAGCGTCGCGGCTCCGCTCGACCCCGTCCTCGACGACCTCCGTCTCCTGCGGCTCGAAATTGCTGAGGACGTAGTCCGCCAGATCGATCTCCCGGGAGTAGGAAGGCCCCCGGATCCCGAATCGGAGCCTCGGGAACCCGCCCGACCCGAGGGACTCGAGAATCGAAGCCATGCCGTTGTGGGTCCCTCCCGAGCCGTTCTCCCGGATGCGGAGCCGGCCGACCGGAAGATCGATCTCGTCGTAGACCACGAGCAGGTCCGAGATCCCTTCCAGGTAGGCGCGCACGAGGCCCGCGACGGCTTTTCCGGATCGGTTCATGTATGTCAGCGGCTTGGCGAGCATCACGGCCTGCCCTGCCACGCGCCCGCGCGCCGTCAGGGCGTCCTTCTCGTGCCCGTCGAACACGAGCCGATGCCGGCTCGCGAACGCATCCACGACCCTGAATCCGATATTGTGTCGATGATGTTCGTATTCCGCTCCCGGATTTCCGAGACCCACGATCAGTCGCATTGTGATTTCCGCAGGGGAAAGTGTACAGTAACCGCCCCGGTGAGGCCGACGCGATGAAACCGGAGCGAATCGTCATCATCGACGACAACGCCAGCGATGCCGCGATCGTGAGACGCATGCTCGAACGATCCGGCTACATCGTGCATTACGCCACTTCCGGCCTGCAGGGACTCGAGCTTCTCGAGAAGGACTCCGCCGACTGCGTGCTGGTCGATTACCGGATGCCCGGCATGAACGGCTACGAGGTTGCCCGGGCGATCAAGAGCAATCCCGTCACCCAGAACATCCCGGTCCTGATGCTGACCGGGGCGGATTCGACCCGCAATCTGGTGGAGGGGCTGGAAGCCGGCGCCGACGACTACGTCACCAAGGCGGCCGACTTCGAGATCATCCTGGCCAGGGTGAGCGCCCTCTTGAGGGTGAAGACCTACCAGGACGAGCTCCGCCAGCACAACCAGCGGCTGGAAAACGATCTCCAGTTCGCCCGCCGGGTCCAGGAGGCGCTCCTTCCGGGGCGGGAGTTCCGCAGCGAGCGCGCCGAGATCCGCTCGGCCTACCTTCCCAGCGAGACGCTCTCGGGCGACTTCTACGACTTCTTCGAGGCGGAGGGTGAGTTCTTTCAGCTCATCGCCGACGTGTCGGGGCACGGGCTGCCGGCCGCGATCCTCGTATCGCTGCTCAAGAGCTTCTTCCACTCCGAGGCAGCGGAGCTCTCGCCCGCGAGATTCATGGAACACCTGAACGACTTCCTCTCGACGGCGAGCCTCCCGTCACAGTTCGCCACGGCGCAGCTGTTCAGAATCGGCAAGGGAGCGAGCAGGATGACGTTCGCGACGGCCGCCCATCCGCCGTTCCTGCTCTGGCGGAGGGACGAGAGCGGAATCCTCTCCCCCGAGATCCCCGGACACCTGCTGGGCATCAGCCGCGGGGCGAAGTTCGAGCAGCACGAGCTCGAGCTGTCGACGGGGGACCTGCTCTTCTGCTACACCGACGGGCTGACGGACCGGAAGAACGCAGCAGGCGAGTTCTACTCGATCGATCGTATTTCTGCGATCCTCGAGCGGCGGGGCGCGGACGACTCGGAGAAGGTGTACGCGGCGATCCTCGAGGACGTGACCGCCTTCTCCCCGGTCGCCGACTTTCGCGACGACGT
>JBHEOL010000276.1:0-14512 GCA_046261635.1 Thermoanaerobaculia bacterium
CCCGCCGCGACGAACACCGGGGTGATGTCGACCGGGATGTCCTCGAGCCCCGAGATGACGGCCGCGATCTCCTCCGTCTTCACGCCGTAACGGTCGAGAAGAGTCTTCGCGCGATCGTAATCGCCGAGAGCCTCGATCATCAGGAGCTCGTTGGCGAGCGAGCGGAGCGACTCCTCCACCTCGGACGGAACGACGCGGAAACGGCCGTTGCCAGCGGGAACGATCGCCCCTCGCTCTCGGTACCAGTTCCACTGAATCGCGGTGCCCCGGCCGTGCGCCTCGTCGATCCCGAAGCGCATCGAGCGGAACATCAGCCCGACCATCGTCGAGAAGTACTCCTCCCTCGAAAAGCCCGCCAGCCAACCCTCGTCGAGCGCATAGAGCACGTTCCAGGAACCGACGACATCGGCCTTGGCCTCCTCGATCGTCGAGTACGTCTCCTTGAGCAGAAGGCGCGCTTCCACCCGCTCGCCTGTGGGCCCCGTGATGATTCCCGGTCCGATTCCGTGGCTCAGCTCGTGGAAGAGAGTCTCGTTGAAGAAGGCGTCGAATGAGACTTCCTTCGCCTGCTCCGGCACCAGGACGCGGTGAGCGATCGGCTGCCCGCTCTGGCGGAACTTCGCTTCCATCACGTTCTTGAGCAGGACTTTCTTCGAACCCTTCGCCTCGCGCACGCGCTCGTCGTTCGGAAGGTTGAAGGCCGCCGTCTGCACCCCCGCGCGCGCATCACCAGCCGTGTAGACCTCCTGCACCACGCGGATCGGAGACTCCGTTCCGCGGTTCGGGTTCTTGTGCTCGTCGGGCATCGGAAGGTGCCACTCCATGTCGGGCATGTGCTGCGCGTAGATCCCGAGCTTCTCCGTCTCGGGGCGGTCGACGACGGTGATGAATGCCTCGAAGGCCGCCTTGTAGTTGAAGAGCTGGTCCTCGTACACCTCGTACGGACCGATGACCACTTCGATCGGACCGTCGAGCTCCATCCAGGCGAGGTCGCTCTCGTAATAGTCGTCGTCGAGGAACGCCGCGACGCGCTTCTCGAGGTAGTCGCGGAGGCTCGCGTTCCGCGTCATCCCCGCCGCCTTCCGCAGTTTGGCGGCGGCATCGACGAGAAGATCGCGGTAATACACCGAGTAGGGATAGGCGACGAGCCTCTCTCCGCTCCGACGGATCACCGTGTGGAGCGATCGAAACGACTCCGCGTCTTCCGGGTGCGCGGCGATCCAACTCTCCATCTCGGCCTTCGTGATGTCGGCCGGATAGAAAGCCGCCCCCTCTGGCTTCGGCCCCGCCGCCGTGAGGAATGGCTCATCCTCGGCGAGGCGGTCCCACGGCCCTTTCATCGCCCCGAAGTAGCGCCACGCATCCGCGTGCGCAGGCGAGACGCGCGCCGCTTCCGCCAGCTCGCCATTCCACTCCGAGCTCTTCTCCGACACCTGAAGCCAGAAGAGCTGGTCGATGACCTTCGCCGCCTCGATCAGCTGCGCGACCACGGCCCGCTCGTTCTCGTCGAGGAGCTCGCGGTCGTAGTCGATCCGGGTCGGAGGCAGCTGGGCGAGCCTCGCTCCGATGTCGGGAACCACGGCGAGGCCGGGAATCTCCACGGCCGCGGGAGCCGGCGCGGGCGCGGGACCGTCAACCACGGTCATGCAGCCGCTTGCGGCGATGAATGCGATCAGGGGGAGCACTCTGAAGATCTTCACGATTCCTCCTCGGGATGTGACGCGCCGCTCCGGATGGCGGAAACCGGCGTCACACATCACGTCCGTACTTCCGCGCGGCCATGTCGAGCACCGCGCGCGCGGCAGCCGCCGCTCCGAATCCGTTGTCGATGTTCACCACGGTGATTCCGGGTGCGCAGGAGTTCAGCATGCCGAGCAGCGCGGAGAGACCCTGGAAGCTCGCGCCGTAACCGATGCTCGTCGGAACCGCGATCAGCGGCTGTCGGAACAGCCCTCCTACGACCGAAGGAAGCGCCCCCTCCATCCCCGCGACGACGATCAGGACGTCGCTTCTCTGGATTGCCTCGCCCGATGCGAGGAGGCGATGAAGGCCCGCGACTCCGCAGTCGTACGCCCTCTCGACCTCGATTCCGAAGAACTCCAGAGTTCCGGCCGCCTCCTCGGCGACCGGTACATCCGACGATCCGGCCGTCACGACCGCCACTCGCCCGCTCGATTTCGAGCTCGACCTCCCCCGCATCAGCAACGCGCCTTCCGCGCGATACTCGAGTCGAGGGAAAAGCTCGAGAAGCCGTTCCGCCTTCGCGGCCTCCACCTTGGTCGTCAGAAGCGGACGATCGTTGGACTCGAACCATGCGACGATCTGCTCGAGCTGCTCGGGACTCTTGGTCAGCCCCAGCACGACCTCGGGGAGGGCCGAGCGCCCTTCGCGGTGCAGATCGATCCGGTGATATCCGATCTGGACGAAGCCCCATCCGTTGAGGTACTCGGCCGCCTCGCGGCTCGTCATTCCGCCCGCGGCGACTTTTTCGAGCAATTCCTCGATCGTCATCGAAGCTCGCTTCGGTTCAGCTTCCCGGAGCGAAACCCCTCCAGGTCGATCGTGACCAGCGCGACCCCGAGCCGGTCCGCTTCGAGAAGGATCTTCGAGCGGATCTCCGGGCTCGCCGCCCGGGGGATCTGGTCCGGCTCGAGCTCGATCCGCATTGTGCGGCCGTCGAACCGCGCGCGGCAGACGGCGAATCCGCAATCGTGAAGGAGCGACTCCATCGCCTCGATCTTCGCGAGTTTCTCCACGGTAACCTCCGACCCATACGGGACCCGCGAGGAAAGGCAAGGCGCCGCCGGCTTGTCCCAGAGATCCAGCCCCAGGTGAAGTCCGATCGCGCGAATCGCTTCCTTCCCCAGGCCCGCGTCGTGAAGGGGCGCGATGACTCCGGCCTGCTGTGCGGCCCTGTGGCCCGGCCGGAAGTCCCCGACATCGTCGCGCGTGAACCCGTACGCGATGGCGTCCCATCCTTCCTCGCGGGCCACCCGCGCACAGACATCGAACAGCGTCTGCTTGCACCAGAAGCAGCGGTCGGGCTCGTTGCGGCTGTACTCGGGCTTGTCCAGCTCGTCCGTTCCGATCATCCGATGCTCGACGCCGAGCCTCCGGGCAAATGCCTTCGCATCCTCCAGCTCTTTTCGCGGGATCGAAGCGGAATCGGCGGTGATCGCGACGACTCGATCGCCCAGCACTCGGGCCGCCACGGCCAGGAGCACGCCGGAATCGACCCCTCCCGAGAAAGCGACGATCAGGCTTTCCCTCGTGCG
Organism: Thermoanaerobaculia bacterium; assembly: GCA_046261635.1. Taxonomy (GTDB): domain Bacteria; phylum Acidobacteriota; class Thermoanaerobaculia; order Gp7-AA8; family Gp7-AA8; genus JBHEPS01. Next base: position 3,276 of record JBHEOL010000276.1, read on the forward strand.
GATCTCCCCCTCGAGAGCCTCGAGGGCCCTCAGCGGGTCGGGCGAAGCGTGCCGGGAAGGCGTCTGAATGAGTGCGGTCACGGGTCCTCGTTCCAAATCCGGGCTGCAGCGGCGCCGATTCTAACGAATATGCCCCGCGAGAGAAGCCATCCTTTCGCCCGATGCACGAGGGCGGCCAGAGGAGCCACTGATTCCGCAACCTCGGCGGGTCGAAAACCCCTCTGATTGAAGATTTTGTGCCGCTTTGCTATCGTCCGTGGCAATCCCGAGGCCTATCGACATTGATCATCGAATGCTCCAGTTGTGCAGCGCGGTATCAGTACGAGGTCGGCCGCTTCGAGGGCAAGCTCTCGAAGAAGATCCGCTGCGCCAAATGCCAGCAGGTTTTTGAGATCAAAAATCCCGATCTCGCCGAGCCCGCCGCGGCGGTTGCAGCCGCGGCGCCTGCGCCGGAACCGGCGGTAGCCGCGGCGCCCGCGGCCGACGCGACGCCGCCGAAAGGAGTGCATCCCGACGCCGGAGACATGACCATGAGCCGGGAACGCCAGCACGCCCCGGCGCCGGTCGCGGATGCGGATGCTCCCCACTCCACCAGGCCGCCGGGCGAACTTCAAATCCCGAAGGACCGCCGCTTCGCGGTGGCAATCACCGACGGAACCGACGCGGGGAAGGTATTCAGGATCGAGAACCCTCGCGTGACGATCGGCCGGACGGGGGCAGCGGTCCCCCTGGACGACGCCGAGGTCTCCCGCGAGCATGCGGCGATCGAGGTGCGGAACAGCGTGGTTCTGCTCAAGGATCTGGGGTCGACGAACGGGACCTTCGTCAACGGGAAGCGGATCACCGCGGATTACGAGCTGCAGAACCAGGATGAATTCGTGGTCGGCGTCACGACCCTGATGCTGATCGTCACCTGGTCGGAGTAGCCGGCACGGCTGCGGGCGGGTCCGGCAGCATGTAGATCAGCTCGCCCGGCCTGGACATCCCCAGATCCTCCCGTGCGATCTTCTCCACCGCAAAATCCGAGGCGCGAAGGCTTTCGATCTCGCCCTGGAGCTGATCGTTCTCCCGCTGGAGCCGCTCGACCTCCGTCCGAAGCGAGTCGACCCGCATGCGTGCGTCCCTCAGCTCGGCGATCCCTTCCTCGGAGAAGATGAACGACACGAGGAAGACGATCGTGAGAACTCCTGAAAGGAGCAGCACGGCGCGAATCGTGACACGCGTGGTCGGCGCGGGGTTCCGCGCGCTTGCGAACTGGGGCACGCTCAGAGTTTCGACCTGGTGGGAGAAGGTGTCAAGGCCGGCTAGAGGCTTTCACAGCCTCTTACCTCTTCGGCCCCTTCTTCTTCTGCCGCGCCTTCTGCATTGCCTCGGCGTCGAGATCCTGCATCGTCTCGACGATCGGTGATGGAACGTTGCGGTGGACGTCCTCCATCCGGTGGATCGTGATCCCTCCCGAGAACTCCCAGTCGTGCGCCGGGCGGTAGACGCCCGTGTCGTGCATTCGGGAGCCGACGACGAACCGGATCGCCCCGCGGCGGTAATCGAACGCCCGGCCATTCCGGGTGTGAATGGCAGCATCGATCCGGTAGTTCCCTCCGATCAGGTCGAGCGAGGGGATGACGAAACGCACTCGAGAGGAGCCGTCGATCCGCCGGGAGAGAAATCCCTCGATGTCGGTATTCGTCCCGTAAATGTTGGTGCCGTCGGAGCGGAAGATCCCGACGCCGAACACGAAATCGTTCTGCGGCTCGCGGACCACGACGTCGATCTCGATCGCCACCGGCGTACCAGCCCCGAGCGCGACCAGTTCCCGCCCTTCGTGATCCGTGAGCGCGACCCGCGTCATCACCAGCTCTCCCGACCCCCAGCGCTCCTCTTCATCGGTCTCCTCGGAGTCCTTCGCCTCTTCCTCTTCGTCCTCTTCGGCTTCCCCTTCGACCCGGGGACGCACTCCCGCGACCTCCTGGAGATAAGCGTCGACCACGCGGACCGGATCGCCGAGAGCGGCCATTTCTCCCTTCTCCAGCCAGAGCGCGCGGTCGCACAGCGTCCTGACGAGATCGAGCTGATGGGTGACCACGAGCAGGGTGACGCCCCGGTACTTCATCTCCTGGATCTTCGCGACGCACTTCTGCGAGAACTCCTCGTCGCCGACCGCGAGCACTTCGTCGATCAGCAGGACGTCCGGATCGACGTGCACCGCGACAGCGAAACCGAGGCGGACGTACATGCCCGACGAGTAGGTCTTGACGGGCTGATCGAGAAAGCGGCCGATCCCCGCAAACTCCACGATCCGGTCGAAACGGCTCTCGATGTCCCGCCGGCTCAACCCCATCATGATTCCGTTGATGAAGATGTTCTCGCGTCCGGTGATCTCGGGATGGAACCCGGCGCCGAGCTCGATCAGCGCCGAAACGCGCCCGTCGACGACCACCTCGCCTTCGGTCGGCCGCAGGATTCCCGAGATCAGTTTCAGGAGCGTCGATTTTCCCGAGCCGTTCCTGCCGACCAGGCCGAACGCCTCGCCGCGGTTCACCTCGAAGCTCACCCCTCGCAGCGCTTCCACCGAGCCCTCGGCCGAGGGGCGCAGCTCACGCTTCAGCAGCGCGCTCTTGAGCGTCTGGAACTGGGAGCCCCGGCCGTAAAGCCGGTAGCTTTTCCAGACATCGCGGACCGAGATGGCGAACTGCGAGCTCAAAGGACCTCCGCGAGTGTGTCGCGCAGCCGGTCGAAGACGAAAAAACCACCGAGCAGGGCCGCGGCTGCGTAGAAGATCATGAGAAACACGTCCAGCAGAGGGGGGAGAGTTCCGAACACGAAGATGCTCTGGTACGCGACGACGAACGGCGTCATCGGATTCAGCCGGAGCGGCCCGCGCATCCAGGCGGGGACGATGTCGCTCTGCACCGGATAGAGGATGGGAGTCAGAAAGAAGCCGAGCTGGAGCACGTTGGCGACCAGGTCACGCAGATCGCGGAACAGCACCGAGGCGGAGGAAACAGCAAGCGCGATTCCCGCGACGAAGATCGTCTGCACGAGCATGTAGAAGGGCGCCAGGAGAATCAGCGGCGTCACCACGACCTTCCCCATCAGCGCGGCGATGGCCACGGCCAGGAGAAGAATCGGCAACGCCAGCGCGAAATGCACCAGGTGCGAGGCCACGACGACCAGCGGCAGGGCCTCGGCCGGAAAGAGGACTTTCTTCACCAGGCCGGCGTTCGAAGAGATCGACTGCGTCGACTCCATCACCGCTCCCGCGAAGAACGACCAGGGGAGGATTCCGGCGAACAGAAACAGCGGGTAAGCCTCCACGCCGCCGGGCCGCTCCCTGATCACCGTGAAGACCAGCGTGTAGACGCCCAGAAGGAGAAGCGGATTCGCGAGAGACCAGAAAAAACCGAGGACCGACCCGCGGTAGCGGGCCTTCAGATCGCGTGCGGTGAGGACCGCGATCAGGTGCCGGGAACGGAGGAGCTGCTGGAGGCCTGCAACCATCGCGTGGGAGTTTGTCCGATCACGGGGAAAAAGCAAGCGGCGCGGCTGCCGGCTGCGGGTCCCCCTCGCGCGGATTTATCACATATAATCGACTCGTGACATCAAGAACCACCGCTTCTCAACCTCTGACCGAGCGCTACGCATCCCAGGAGATGTCCTCCATCTTCTCGCCGGATTTCAAGTTCCGGACCTGGCGCCGCCTCTGGCTCGCTCTCGCGGAGGCGCAGCAGGAGCTCGGGCTCCCGATCACCGACGCGCAGATCTCCGAGCTTCGCGCCAACCTCGACGACATCAATTACGAGGAAGCCGAGAAGCGCGAGCGCCAGGTACGGCACGACGTGATGTCCCACATCCACGCGTTCGGCCTTCAGGCCCCGAACGCCAGGGGGATCATTCACCTCGGCGCCACTTCGGCCTACGTCACCGACAACAGCGAGCTCGTCCAGATGCGCGACGCGATGGAGCTCGTGCGGAAACGCATCGTCAACCTCATCGGCAAGCTCCGCGACTTTTCGGAGCGGTGGAAGGAGACCCCGACGGTCGCCTTCACCCACTTCCAGCCGGCCCAGCTCACCACCGTCGGCAAGCGCGCGACGCTCTGGCTTCACGACCTCGTGCTCGACCATCACGAGCTCCGCTTCCGCCAGGAGTCGCTCGCGATGCTCGGCGTGAAGGGTGCCACCGGAACGCAGGCTTCGTTCCTCAAGCTCTTCGAAGGGGACGCCGCCAAAGTCGCGAAGCTCGAGGAGCTGGTGGCGAAGAAGATGGGCTTCGCCCGCTGCTATCCCGTTTCGGGCCAGACGTACAGCCGCAAGGTCGACGCGCAGATCGTCTCGACCCTGTCGGGCTTCGCGCAGTCGGCTTCGAAATTCGGCTACGACATGCGTCTTCTCCAGCATCTTCGCGAGATCGAGGAGCCGTTCGAGGAGTTGCAGGTCGGCTCGTCGGCGATGGCCTACAAGCGCAATCCGATGCGCGCCGAGAGGATCGACGGGATCGCGCGGCACCTCATCATCAACTCGCAGAATCCGGCGCACACCGCCGCCACGCAGTGGTTCGAGCGGACGCTCGACGATTCGTCGAACCGGCGGATCGCGATCCCCGAGGCGTTTCTCGCGGCCGACGCGATTGCGCTGCTGTGGGACAACATCGCGAGCGGCCTCGTGGTCCATGAGCCGGTGATCCAGACCAACGTCCGCCGGGAGCTGCCGTTCATCGCGACCGAGAACCTGATGATGGAAGGGGTGCGCCGCGGCGGCGACCGGCAGGTCCTGCACGAGCGGGTTCGAATTCACGCAATGGCCGCGGCCGACGCGATGAAGAACGGCGCCGCGGAGAACGACCTCTTCGCGCGGATGGCCTCGGACGCGCTGATCCCGCTCGAACAGGATGACATCGACTCTCTGGTCAGGCCGGCGGATTACGTCGGCCTCGCCCCGGCGCAAGTCGAGACGTTCCTGCGCGAGGAAGTCGATCCGCTCCTCGAGACCGAGCGCCATCTGCGCAGCGAGGACGTGGCGGAGGTGCGGGTCTGATGCGCCGGTCTCTGCTCCTGCTGCTCGCGATCGCGTTTCTGGCTGGATGCGCCAGCAGCGCGCCCGCGCCGGCGCCATCCGACCGGATCGTCGGCCTCGCGAGCTGGTACGGCGAGGAGTACGCCGGGCGGACGACGGCGAACGGCGAGATCTTCAACCCCTCCGGGCTCACGGCCGCGCATCGCACGCTTCCGTTCGGCACGGTGCTCGACGTCACGAATCCCGCCAACGGAAAGAGCGTCCGCGTCCGGATCAACGACCGCGGGCCGTTCGTCGGCGACCGCATCCTCGACCTCTCTTACGGTGCGGCGCTTCAGATCGGGATGGTCGAAGCCGGGATCGCCCGCATCGAGGCCCGCATCGCGGCGGTCGGCCGGGGCGACCTCGATCCGCCGCGCCCCTACGTCGTCAAGATCGCCCCGCCGGACGAGACCATTCGGGCTCCCGAACAGGCGCCCCCGGTCGAGTTCCCTCTCCCTTCGGGCGAGAGAGCGACCGTCACCGAAAGCGCGCCGGCAGCCGATGACGACGTCGTCGAAGACATCATGGTCATCGAGGAGCGCGGCGGCGAACCAGTGCGGCGCCAGGTGTCGGCCGACGGCACTCGCATCGAGACGGTCACCGAGAGCGGCCGCGTCGTGGCGACCGCGCCGCCGCGCCCCATCCCGCCCCGCATCACGGTCGAGAACCGCCCGGCACCGCGGTCGGGATGGGTCGTCCAGCTCGGCGCGTTCAGCGTTCCGGCCAACGCCGAGGCCCTCCGGGTGAAGGCCTCACGGATCGACGGGAAGGTGTATGTCGATCAGAGGGGATCGCTCCAACGCGTCCGCGTCGGCCCGTTCCCCTCGCGGGAAGCGGCGATCGATGCGAGCGAGCGCCTCGAGGCGGCAGGGCTCGGCGGGATCGTCCTCTCGCTCGATTGAGCGAACCTCCCATCCATCCCGGGCGAGCACCGCACCATCCTCACAGTCGTCCCCGCAACCTTGCCCGGCGGGCTCCGTAACGAGTGCAATGCGGATCCGAACCCTCGCGCTTGCGGCTGCCCTCACACTCACGGGTTGCATCACCGCTGCTCCGACGCCGGCATGCAGCTTGCCGGAACGCGATCGCGCGTGGAGTGATCGCGCCATCGAAGCGTGGCATTTCGCATCGCGGGAGCTGACCGGAATCGGCCCAGTTCCGAGCTTCCAGGCGATCTTCTTCAGCGCCGATTGCACGATCAGAAGTGGCGACGCCCTTAGCGGTCCTGAGGGAAACGCCACGTGGATCGCCACCCCTCACGCCGGCACCATCGCGCTGCCGGACGGCTCCGAGATGCCCGCGGGCGTCGTGTCGTACGTTTCGGGTGAAGAGGATCTGACATATCTCGTCATGTCGACGCCGAGTGTTTGGGAGGCGGCGGGCGTCGGCGAAGGACCCGCGCTCGACACGTTGATGATCGCGGTCCTGCTTCACGAAGGTTCTCATGTCGCGCAGGTCGGACCCTATGGCTCGCGCCTCGGTGCGCTGATCGAACGCAATGGTCTTCCCGAGTCGTTCGACGATGACAGTTTGCAGGACCGCTTCGGCGAGAACGCGGAGTTCGCTGCATCGATCAAGCGGGAGACCGAGCTCTTTCACGAGGCTGCCGCCGCCGAAAACGATTCCGAAGCGAGAGCCCTGGCGCGGGAGGCGCGCACGCTGATGCTCGAGCGGACAGCGCGCTGGCTCGTCGGGGACGATGCGTATTTCGCCGAGGCGGAGGATCTGTGGCTGACGTTCGAGGGGGCGGGGCAGTGGACCGGCTATCAGTGGCTGGTTCATCCGCGCGGCGGTGCGCGGCCGCCGGAAGAAGTCATGGCGAAATTCACGAAAGGGCGGTTCTGGTCGCAGACCGAAGGATTCGCGTTGGTGATGGCGCTCGACCGCCTCGTCGGCCCGCGCTGGAAGCAGCACGCCTTCGGCGACGGCGCGCGAACCGTGCTCGAGATGCTCGATGACGCTCTCGAATCGCGCGCTTCGGAGAGCTAGAACCGCGCCTCAGGCAACCGAGTGATGGAGCTGTACCGCCCGATCACAGTGGCGGAGGATTCATCCTCCGCCCCCTCTCCTTCGAAGCGGAACTCGCCCGAACCGCTCTCGTCCTTCGTGATGACCACGGAAGCGCGAAGATCGCGGCCGTCCTCGCTCACGCGCGCCTTTGCCGTGAAGGTCATCCCTTCGACCACCCGCGATTTCGTCTGGCTGCGGCCGGCGTAGAGCGGAAGTCGCTCGATGAAGTAGGCGCGGTTCGTCCCGGCGGCGCTCACGACGGCCTTGCACATGAATCCCTCGCGAGGTGGATACTCCAGGAACTTCGGGCCGCGATACTCGCTCCAGGGCATCACCTCGATCCGAATGTCGAAGCGACTTTTGTCAGCCTCGCCTCGGTCGGGTACCTCGTCGACGACCCGGGAGCTCCCCAGCAGTGAAAGTCCTGCGACGGCCAGAAAAGCGAAGAACAACAGGAAGCGCCGGCTCGACATGCAAGTCCCTCCTCATTGGAACTGATGTCCTTGGGACGGTCTCATCGGGTCGCGCGTTTCTCGGGACAGCGGAAGGGAGACGCCTGCCAACGGAGATCCAGACTGCGCGGGCTCGCTCTAGTCGGGCGGCGCCGCTACGAGAGGAAACTCGTCCGGGTTTTCGATCGATCGAACCGAGAGGTCCACGTCGAGCTGCGGCCAGTACAAATGGTCTGGACTCGGCCACTCGACATTGATGATTTTCGCGACCGCGGCGTCGGCAAACCAGGGGAACTTCTCGAACGAGACGAATACCTCACGCCCGCCCAGGTACAGCCAAAACCCGTGTGCCGAAATGTTGGTCACTTCAACGTCCGAAGTGGCGTTCCCAGGCTTTGATGATTTCTCGCTCATGGCTTCGAATGATTGTACCCAGCTTGCCCATTTCGCGCTCGGGAATCCCATGATTCTCGGCAAGTTCAACGACCGGAGTCAGCCAGAACTTCGCCTCCCCATCGCCGGACGCAACGTGCACATGCAATCTCGGCTCCTCGCGTGAGAAAAAGAAGAATCGATACGGCCCTTCGCGAAAGATCGTCGGACTCATTCGTTGCGATGTTACTCCGATTCCCTGCGGTCTCAGCTCCGCAAGACGTTGGAGTTGAGAGCTTGGCTCAGAGTGCATACTCTTGGCGCTCAACGTCTGGCATCAGCGGCGGCGCGCACGCGTCCAATGCGCCGTCGACCGCATGCCGTGTCATGCGCACCCCCTCGTTCGCGAACGGGTAATCGCGAACACCGTCACGATCAATTGGGCGGCCAGAACCACGAAGAGCGTATCACTCCGGGTCGGGCACGACCCGAAAGTCACCGGCCCGGTCTCCGTCACGAACATCCCAACCGGGCGACAGGACGACCCTCCAGCCTTCTCCGGTCAGCGTGTTTCCTTCTCTTTGAAACGGAGCCGGGAGCCGCAAGGTGGCGCCATCTGCCGCCTGCAGAACGCCGCTGGACTCGAGACTGCCCCACTCTGCCGTTACGCGGTACTCGAGGAACACGGTGCCCTCGCCGGGGATGGGTGTGGCGCCGGTCGTTCTGAGCATCGCGCCACGCCCTCTGGGAACGATGAGCTGCGGGCCTTCCACGAAGCGCCTCCGCAATTCATCAACGCGCGTCTGTTGTTCTTGCGCGCGCCGCTCTTCGGCGATTCGCAGCTCGCTTCCGCCATAGCCGTTCGCGGACTCTTCGGCATCCGTCGCCGGCGTGATCTTCGCCGCCCCCATCACTAGCATGCCCAGATCGCTCGTGGACGTGATCGTGCGAGCCCATCCCGGCGAGAGGCAGTCGAGGAGGAGGCCGTAGGCCGTACCCGAAGGATACGCAAACGTGCGCACGAACGTGGGAGCATCCTCCGCGGCCGCCAACTGGCGGACGGCATCCGCGACAGCCTCCGGACGTGAGGCTGCCGCCGCGACGGTACCCGTGTACTGCGCGAGCCCCTCGCGCAGCTCGTCGGCTCGTTCGCTCTCCGCGGCCCCACGGAAGGCGTTGCGCCGCGTCTCCCGGAACGCGAGTGCGTCGCGGATTGCAGCGATCCTGGCCGGTCCCGTCGACTCGAGCGCACGCCCCAAGGCGCGCCATTCGAGCCGCAGCCAGTAGCGTCCCTCCAGGGCATCGAGATGATCGTTCGCAGGACCGCTCACCATGAGACCCAATTCAGGTTGCACCCGGTGGAAAAGTTCATGCAACATCAGTCGCCCACGGGCCTGGGCGTCGTCCTCGGGAATCGCCGGCCACACGTACGCGGCCCAACGTGTACCGCCCCACTCGATCGGCGCATTGACGAATCCCAGGACGCGCGGCCGGTCGGCTGGAGGAGCGGGCTGATTCGTCGCGATCGACTGCGTCGCGGGGTCAGCGAACACCATCGGGCCACACAGGGACACACCCCAAATTCGGCCTCCTTCTCGTTCGCAAAGCAGTGCCGCTTCCTCAAAGTAGGTCTGTGCCCGCTCCACATCGATTTGCGCGACCGCTGTCACTGGCACGACGATCAGGAACATGCAGGCAATCCATATCCACCCCGGACGAAGATTCATCGTGTCCATAGATTTTCAGTTCTCGAAGTCTGCGGTGCTGCGGGCGTGCGCCCAACGGTTTGCACTTCAGCCGCGCAGCCCGTGTAAAAGATTAGCGAAGTTAGTGATTTTCTTGCTCAATCTTTGCACTGTGCGAGCTCGAAGTCGATCTGCGGGGCGAACACGGCCTGTGGGCGGCTCATAGCACCTTCATGGGTGGAGCGAAGCCGAGGGACTGGAGCGCAATGGTCACCACCACGAATGCAACGACCGCCACCGCCACGATCGACCAGATCCGCTTCAGGGGGACACCGTTTGCGGCGGCCCCGAGAACCGCGCCCGCCAGCCCCAGCTCCACCGTCTGACCGATCCACCAGCCGGCCAGCAGGGGGAGCGTCGCCGTGCTGATGGAAAAGAGCCCCACGGTCAACGCCCCCCACACCACCGCCCCGGCCGCAGCTCCATACCGGAACCCGGCGGCCGATTCCCTGACATCGAGCCGGCGCAGAAGCCAGAACAAAGCCGCAGTGAGGACCAGGAATGTAAGGTAGCCGAGCGGGATCCGCCGGAAGGCCTCTTCGGCGGGAAGGAGAAATGGGCTCGGCTCCGCGTAGAGGTGCGCGAGCAGTCCTGCGTGGAGAAACAGGTCGAAGCCGACGGAAAGCACCCATGCCGCCGCGACGGAGGAGATCACCGCGAGGCGCCCGCCTGTTGCCGGTTCAGTACCGGCCGGCACTGATCGATGGCTTGCGTTGACTTGCATCGTCACCTCTCGCGACACACGCGCTCACTGCGGCTCGGTCAATGCTCGGAAGTCGGCATCGAGGTCGCCACTGTACCCCGGCAGTTTCGGCCAGGCATCAACACCGTCGCCTCGCCAGCGTGGAAGCAGGTGAACATGGAAGTGATCGATGGACTGCTGTGCCTCGGGACCACCGGCGAAGAGAACATTCACCGCCTGCGCGCCCAGCCGCGAACAGAGGCGGCACGAGACCTCCTGTGCAGCCAGAAAAGTCGCGTGGACCAGCTGCTCGCCGAGATCGGGCCAGCCGGCAACATGCTCCAGCGGGGCCACCACCGTGTGGCCTCGAACTTCCGGATTGAGAGGGAAGAACGCGAACGTCGCCTGATCACGATACACGACTCGCGCGGGAGCTCGGCGCCGAGCTCCGCCCGCGCCGCGAAAGCCGCGGGCCAGTCCGGCCTCTCCAGGGCGACGCGGAGCGCCCGGAGCCTCTTCGCATTCCAGGTCTCTGGTCAGCCATGCATCCGCGGCGGGAAGAGTCCGGCTTCGCCTCTTCAACGTTCCGCCGCCCAGTCCCTCGTTCCCAGCACCTCGGCGAGTCGGCGAAAAGTTGGGTTTCCGAACCCCAACTTTTCTGGGGGTCTGGGGGTCAGATCCTGCCACGCTTTGCCGTCTTCGGGACGTGAAGCCGGCTCACTTCTTCATCGCGAGATCGAAATTCGTGACCAGCGTCGCCGAGCCGGCGGTCGACTGGCGGATCGGGACGACGAGAAAGCGAGTCCCGTCGGGCGACATCGAGAGGCCGCGGTCGTTCGTGTTGAGGTCGACCGCGAAGAGGGGAGTCACGTTTCCGGCCCGCACGGCTCCCCCGTCGAACTCCAGGTCCACCGAACGGATG
>JBHEOL010000309.1:0-7401 GCA_046261635.1 Thermoanaerobaculia bacterium
GTGCAATCCCGATCCGAGAGCGGTGAAGACGATCAGGTCACCCCTGTTCACCCGCCCGGCCTCCATGCACTCGTGCAGCAGGATCGGCAGCGTCGCCGCGGTCGTGTTGCCATACCGCTCGATGTTGTGGGGAACCTGCTCGTCGCTGAGCCCGAGCTGCTTCTGCACGCCTTCGATGATCCGGAGGTTCGCCTGATGGATCAGCACGAGCTTCACATCCGACAGCTCTACACCCGCCTCACCGACGACGCCCCGGACGGCTTCCGGCATCAGCTTCACCGCCTGACGGAACACTTCGCGGCCCTCCATGTGAGGGACGGTATCGAAGTTCTCGATCTGTTCGGCGGTCACGAAAGGGCGGTTCTTGAAACCGGCTCCGCTCATGGAAAGGCATTTCCAGGCGTTGCCGTCGGTGAAAAGCCGGGTCCGGAGAAGCCCTCTTCCTTCATCTTCGCTCGCCTCGAGCACGACTGCTCCTCCCCCGTCGCCGAACAGGACTGTGCGGTCGCGAATGGAGGTATTGATCTCGCGCTCTTTGTCGGTGATTTCCCGGTCGCTCAGCCCGATCGTGGTGTCCCACCCGAGATGCCATGGCATGAACGGCGTGTGAACCTCGGCGCCGACGAGAAGGAGGGTCCGGTACTTTCCGCTCTTGATCAGGGCGTCGCCGAGCTCGAGTGCGTAGAGGAATCCCGAGCATTGCTGGCGGATGTCGAACGTCGGGACGTGGCCGAGACCGAGATCGCGCTGCAGGAGCGGCCCGTTGCTCGGAAGCACCATGTCCGGCGTCATCGTGGCGAACACGACGGCGTCGATGTCGGAGGGCTCCTTCCCGGCGCTCGCCAGCGCATTCCGGGCCGCCTTCGTTCCGAGCGAGGCCGAGCTCTCTCCCGGCGCGGCGTAGTAGCGCTGCTCGATCCCGCTTCGGGTCCTGATCCACTCGTCCGACGTGTCCATGAGCCGGGCGAGACGCTCGTTCGGCACCACGTGGGTGGCCTGCCCGATTCCCGTCCCCGTAATGACTGAATTCATCGATTCACCTCGCGCCCTTCCTGGCGCACCCGGGGAATCATGCGTCAGCCGGTGACGACATCGCAAGCAGCTCCTCGGTCGAGAAGTCGTATTTCTCGCCGCAGAACTGGCAAACGACCTCGCCTCCCTCCCCCTTCGCGATCAGCTCGCCCAACTCCTGCGGGTCGAGAAACCGGAACTGCTGGATCGCCTTTCCGCGCGTGCAGCCGCAGGCGAACCGCACCGGGACGTCGTGCGAGGAATCGAGCCGCCGGAAGTGGAAGCCGGCGAGCACTTCGTCCGCGGCCTCTTCGATCGGCATTCTGCTCAGGAGCGTGCTGAGCGGGGGCGCGTCGCTGATGCGCTTCTCGAGCGCCTCGATCCGGCTCCGACTGGTATGGGGGAACGCCTGAACAACGAGTCCGCCGGCAGCCGAGACGCCGGTGGGATGCATCACCTGACCGAGCAGGATGGCCGTCGGGATCTGCTCCGAATGCGCCAGGTAGTGAGCCAGATCGCGCCCGATCTCGCCGCTCACCAGTGCGACCTGCGAGGTGTACGGGGCTCCGGCCGGCGGCGTGGCGCGCACGACGGTGAGCTTTCCCTTCGAACCGACGGCGGCGCCGACGTCGAGCCGGGCATCGTCGTCCACGTGCGGGTTGCTGACGAACGCGCGTACTTCGCCGCGAACCGTCCCCTCCGCGACGAGAAGACCGAGCGGCCCTCCTCCCTCGAACCGCAGAGTCACCCTCTGGGTCGAAAGGTCCTTGTCGAGAAGCCGTGCGAGGAGCACCGCACCCGTCATCGCCCGCGCCACGGCCGCAGCCGCCACGGGCGAGAGGTCCATCCGCCGGCGCGCTTCCTCGGCCGCTCCCGCCGTCATCGCGGCGATCACGCGAAACTCGCCCTCTCCCGCCATTCCCTGAATCAGTCGGTCGTTCCGGTTCATGGCGGCTGAGAACCGTAAGCCGGCCCCCTTTTATTTACCAAGCCAGAAGCCTGGAGATAAGGCAGAAGGCAGAAAGCAGAAGGCAGAAGTAAAATCAAAAGCAGGATCAAAGGTAGATTGACAGGCTCTGAGCGGGAGCTACGCTTTTCTGCCTTCTGCCTTCTGCCTTCTGCCCTTTTTCCTTCCCTAGCCCCTAACTTCTGGCAGCCGTCTTGCTGGGTTCGCTGATGCGGACCATGAAGACTCTGACCACGATCGCGATCCTCGCCCTGCTGCTCGCTCCCCTTGCCGGCTGTGCCCGCCCGGAGGATGAGGCGGAGCTCCGCGCCCGGCAGGCGGAGGAAATGAACGAAGAGGTCGAGCAAGCCGTCGAGAAGACCGGCGAGGCGATCGAAGAAGGTGCGGAACGGCTTGCGAAGGGGACGGAGACGGCCCTCGAGGAAGCCGGACGCGAGGTCAGGAAAGGGGCGCGGAAGAACTGAGTGGCGCGTCGGCGGAATGAACGATTTCACCGCCGGGGGCGCCTCGCGTCCGGAGCGTCGGCTCGATAGAATGGCGCCCGCAAGATTGAAAACCGCGCGCGGTCGTGGACGCCGCGCGATTTGAAGGAGGATTTCCCATGGCAGTCAAAGTCGGAAGAACCTCCCAGGCCTCGCAGACGAAGACCTTGAAGGTCGGCGATCAAGCACCGGACTTCGAGCTCCCTTCGCACCGGGGCGACGAGAAGGTTCGACTGAGTGATTTCAGAGGGAAGAAGGCCGTCGTTCTGGTTTTCTATCCCCTCGACTGGACCCCTGTCTGAACGGTCCAGATGCCCTCGTACGAAGCGGATTTCGCTGAGTTCGAGCGGCATGATGCCCAGGTTCTGGGCATTTCGGTCGACAGCATTCCCAGTCACGTAGCATTCGCAAAATCCCTCGGCGGGATCGAGAAATATCCCCTTCTCGCCGACTTCCACCCGAAAGGGCAGGTCTCCCAGAAGTACGGAGTCTGGATCGACGACAAGGGCATCTGTGAACGGGCCATCGTCGTCGTCGACAAGGAAGGCAAAGTCCGTTACATCGACGTTCACGACATCGGCGAGCAGCCGGACAACGTGCAGATCCTCGACGTTCTGCAGGACCTCCACTGATCGATGGCGGGCCGTCCACGGGCCCGCCTTTTTCTTCCGCCCTCCTCCTCCACTCTCAACCCGAAGGAAACCGATCGATGCTCAATATCTCCCGCCGCGCGATTCCTTTCACACCGTTCGACCGCGAGCTCTCGTCCTCCATCGTGACGATTGCGAGCGCCGCCGGAGTCTACGGACCCGGTCAGGAGGCCTTCCCTCCCGAAGATCCGGGCGACATCTCGTATCGGATCATTCCGGGCGACACCCCGATCGAAGCTCTGAAGATCGCGCATCACCACTACGATCATGCGGAAGCGGACCGCGACCCGAACATCGTTTTCCCGCTTCAGTCGCTGCGCGAGCTCGCCGAAGAGGGATTCATCGGCGGAGTGAACGACAAGCATTTCAGCGTCGGCTTCACGACTCGGCTTCGCGAGCTTTACGAGACCACCTACCCCGAGATCGCCGACCAGATCGAGAAGTCGCGCACCCGCCTCGTCATCCTCACCGCGGGTTGCCCGGAGACCTGCCACCGCTCGGTGGCGAATCTCGCCCGCGAGATCGAAGGCCGCGGCATTCCGACGCTGATCATCTCCGCTTCACCGGCGGCGACCGAGTCGATCCGCCCTCCGCGAGGAATGACCTGGGACGGAGTCGAGATCGGCCGGATCCTCGGAAATCCCGGCGACCGCGAGCACCACAAGAAGGTTCTTCGCGCGGCGCTCCGCATGGTTGCCGAAGGTTCGACACCCGGGAAGGTGGTCGCACGACCGATCGACTGAGCCTCTGATGCAGAGGTTCTTTCCTCCGGCTCGCACCACGTTGGAGGAACAACGCGAGCTCGCAGGGACTCGTTTCCAGGCTTCGCCGTCCACGGCCCGCTCCTGGTGCTCCGAATCCGGGCCGGGCGGTGCGGAGGAAAGGATCCTCGCCCGCTGCCGACCCGCGATAAACTGCGCGCATGCGCAAACCATCGCGACGTGAGTTCGCCCTGGCGGCGGCATCACTCCCGTTCATCGCCTCGACCGAGGTGGCGCACGGGCAGGTCCCGCCTCCTTCCACGCCGGCGGAACCTCCGGCCGCCCCCGCCGTCGACGCTCTCGCCTCGGCGAAGACGGCCGCGCTCCGTGCCGAGTTCGGCGAGCATCTCTCTCCCGCCGACCTCGAGCAGCTCGAGAAGGAGATCTCGGAGTCGCTGCCGTGGCTGCGGCGCATGCGTGAGTTTCCGCTCGACAATGCCGACGAGCCCGACTTCGCCTTCGCGGCGTGGGACGAGCGATGAGCACGATCGATCCCTATTCGACCGTCGTCCAGCTCGGCGCGATGCTCCGCGCGGGGAGTATCTCCTCACTCGAGCTGACGCGGGTCTGCCTCGACCGGCTCGAGCGGATGGGACCCTCCCTCGGCGCGGTCGTCACGGTGACTCGCCAGCGCGCGGAATCCGAGGCGCGGCGCGCGGATCGAGAAGCCGCCGCCGGGATCTGGCGCGGCCCCCTCCACGGCATTCCCTATGGCGTGAAGGACCTTCTGGCGACCGAAGGAAGCCCCACGACCTGGGGAGCGGAACCCTACCGCGAACAACGATTCGACTTCGACGCCACGGTCGTTCGCAAACTCGGGGAGGCCGGAGCGGTTCTCTGCGCGAAGCTCGCCATGGTCGAGCTCGCGGGAGGCTTCGGATACAACACCGCCGACGCCTCCTTCACGGGGCCCGGACGGTCACCATTCCACCCCGATTTCTGGTCGGGCGGCTCTTCGAGCGGTCCGGGAGCCGCGGTTGGTGCGGCTCTGGTCCCGTTCGCGATCGGCAGCGAGACGTCCGGCTCGATTCTCACCCCGTCCGCGTTCAGCGGGGTGAGCGGGTTCCGGCCGACCTACGGCGTGGTCAGCCGCTACGGCGCGATGGCTCTCTGCTGGTCGCTCGACAAGCTCGGGCCGATGGCGCGCTCGGCCGAAGACTGCAGTCTGGTGGCCGACGCCATCGTCGGCAAGGATCCGAAGGACCCGACCTCGCGAGACCGGATCGGACCGCCGACGAAGCTGCCCGAACGGCTGCGCATCGGACTCGTCCGGGGGACCTGGGAGAGAGTTCAACCGGCAGTTCGCGAGAACTTCGAGCGGGCCCTGGCCGAACTGCGCGCTCTCGGACATCAGACGATCGAGATCGACTATCCCGATTTCCCCTGGGGATCGGTCGTCGGGACGATCGTGGATGCGGAAGGAGCGAGCGCCTTCGAGGATCTCCTGCGGAGCGGAAGGGCGAAGCTGCTCCGGGCGGAAGCGGACCGGATCGGCGGCTACCAGGCTGCCTCGGTCCTGGCGATCGACTACCTCCGGGCCATGCGGATCCGGCGCAAGGCGCGGAGCGCTCTGCTGGATCTTTTCCGCACCGTGGATGCCGTATTGGCTCCGACCAGGGCCACGGTGGCCTATCCGGTCGGCGTGAGGTTTCAGGACGCTTACCCGGGCGTGTCGGCCGGCCCGTCCCTGATCGGATCGATGAATCTGGCGGGAGCCCCCGCGGTCGCGATTCCGAGCGGCCTCGGGGAGAACGGCCTTCCGACCTCGATTCAGCTCGTGGCGGCTCCGTTCCGCGACGTCGAGCTGCTCGAGCTGGGCGCGGATCTTCAGGCTCGCCTCCCCGGGATCCGACCTCAAGGACAGGCGTGGAGCTGAACTTCCAGGCGTGGGGCAGAATGGCACCGGCGGTGCGGTTGTTGCGTGCAGGACATCGCGTCTCGACCGCCTGAGGGGGAATCAATCGTTGGAAGCATCCGTGAGCCCAGACCAGAACCACGAATGGACACCGGAGGACTCGGCCGACCTCTACCGGATCGCTCGCTGGGGATCCGGCTATTTCGGCGTCAATGAGAAAGGCGACCTGACGGTCGCCCCGCTGCAGGAGCAGGGGCCGAAGATCCCGATTTCCGAAGTCCTGAGCGAGGCTCTCGAACAGGGCCTGAGGATGCCGATGCTGATCCGCTTCCAGGATCTGCTGCGTCATCGAGTCGAAATGATCAATCAGTCATTTCGCAAAGCGATGGCCGAGTCGAAGTACCGGGGGGAGTACCGCGGCGTCTTCCCGATCAAGGTGAACCAGCTTCGTGAGGTGGTGGAGGAAATTCTCGATGCCGGGAAGCCCTATCACTTCGGGGTCGAAGTCGGCTCGAAGCCCGAGCTATTCGCGGGCCTGGCGATCCACACCGACCCGGAAGCGCTCGTCATCTGCAACGGCTACAAGGACGGGAATTTCATCCGCCAGGCGCTGATCGGCCGCAAGCTCGGCAAGAAAGTGATCATCGTCGCGGAGAAGCTCTCCGAGGTCCGCGCCATCATCAGGATTGCGAAGGAGATGAACGTCGAGCCGTGGATCGGAATGCGCGTTCGCCTGCTGGCCAAGGGCGCCGGGATCTGGGCGACCTCGGGTGGCGAGCATGCGAAATTCGGCCTTTCGACAGCGGAGATTCTCGAAGCCGTCAATCTCCTCGAAGAGGCAGGAATCTCGTCCGCATTCAAGCTTCTGCATTTCCACATCGGCTCCCAGATTCCCGACATCCTGACCATCAAGCGCGCGGTCCGGGAGGCTGCGCGCTACTACGCCAAGCTGAGAAAGATGGGGCACGAGCTCCAATATCTCGACGTCGGCGGAGGGCTCGCCATCGACTATGACGGGTCGCGCTCGAGCTTCCACTCCTCGATGAACTACACCGTTCAGGAATACGCGAACGACATCGTCTACAACATCATGGACATCTGCGATGAAGAGCAGGTGCCGCACCCGACGATCGTCTCCGAATCGGGTCGGGCAATCGTCGCCCATCATTCGGTCCTGGTCGTCGAAGCGTTCGGATCGATCGAGAAGACACCCGCGGGGGCGAACGAGACCGCGACGCCGGAGCACAAGCTCGTCGAGGAGCTGGTCTACATCCGCGATCACCTCAGCTCGCGCAATTTGCTCGAGTCGTGGCACGACCTGATCCAGCTCAAGGAGCGCGCGCAGAACATGTTCGAGCTCGGCATTCTCGAGCTCGTCGTCAAAGCACGCGTCGAATCGCTCTTCTGGGAGATTGCCGAGTCGATTCACCACAAGACGGCCATGGTCGACCCCTCCGAGATCCCCGAGGATCTGCTCATCCTTCGCACCGAGCTCGCGGATCAGCACATCTGCAACTTCTCGGTCTTCCAGTCCCTGCTCGACCACTGGGCCGTCGGTCAGCTCTTTCCCATCGTCCCGATTCACAGGCTCGGCGAGCGCCCGACCACCGAAAGCACCCTCGTCGACATCACGTGCGACTCCGAGGGGAAAGTCTCCAAGTTCATCGACCAGGAG
>JBHEOL010000292.1:0-5758 GCA_046261635.1 Thermoanaerobaculia bacterium
AACGTCCGCCAGATGATCGAGACCGCGCGCCTCGTAAACCCACACATCGAGACCGTCGTCCGCACGCACAGCGAGGACGAAGCAATCCTTCTGACAAAGGAGAATGCCGGAAAGGTCTTCCTCAGCGATCACGAGCTCGCGCACGGAATGCTGAGCTACGTGATCGAACGCGTAAAGGCGAGGGGCTAGGGGCCAGGGAAAAGGCAGAAGGCAGAAGTAAAGGCAAAGGCAAGACCCGGCCCTGGTTCTGACTTTACTTCTGCCTTCTGCCTTCTGCCTTCTGCCTTCTGCCTTGCCTCTAAACGACCTGCTGAATCGCCTTCAGCAACTCGTCAATCCCGTATGGCTTGAGGAGGCTGCCGACCTTCGGCTCGGTGCGGTGGCGTGCGAGGCGACCCGCGTCGCTGTGCCCCGTCGAGAAGATGATGGGAAGCTCGGGGACGATCTCGCGGAGGCGTTCGAACAGCTCGGTCCCCTCCATGTCGGGGAGCCCGACGTCGAGCACGACGACCGACGGCGTTCTCTCGCGGAGCATCGCGAGCCCTTCCGCGGCCGTGCCGGCGACCCGGACCTCTTTTCCTTCCAGCTCGAGCAGCACCTTCAACCCCTCGGCGACGTCCGCATCGTCCTCGATCAGAAGAACCTCGCGCGCCTCGCCGGGGATCTCCGGAGCGGTGGCCGGGACAGCCTCCTCTTCGAGCATCGGGAGAAAGAGCGAGAAGATCGTTCCCTCCCCCGGGCGGCTGGCGGCGTGGAGAATGCCGCCGTGCGCGGTGACGATCTGGTGGGCGACGGCCAGACCGAGCCCCGTACCAGCGTGCTCACGTGTGGTGAAGAACGGCTCGAAGATCCGGAACATGGTCTCCGGTGACATCCCATGGCCCGTGTCGGAAACCGCGACCTCGGCCCACGGGCCGTCGGAAAGATCGACCGGTGGATTCGGACCCGCAGCCCGGAGAGTGATGTCGAGCGTGCCGCCGTCGGGCATCGCGTCGCGCGCGTTGAAAAGAATGTTTCTGAGCACCTGCTCGAGCTGCGCCGCGTCACCGCTCACACGAACGGGCACGCCCGGGACCGTGATGCTGTACTCGATCTGGCTCTCGGCCATTGCCGCGGTCTCGCTCGCGACCCGCGAGACGAGGGAGTCCATCTCGACCGGCGCAAGCAGCGGCGGGGCAGGGCGCGTGAACCGGAGGATCTGCTCGGTGACGCGCTTGCCCCGCTGCATGGCTCGCGTGATCTGCACGGCGACCGAGAGCATCGCCGGATCGGTGGCGGTCCGCTCGATATAATCGGCCAACGGCTGGATGCCCATCAGAATGTTGTTGATCTCGTGGGCCATCGTGGCGGCGACGTGCCCAAGGCTCTCGATTCGTTGCGTTTGCTCGAGACGACGGGCGAGCCGGCCCGTGCGTTCCTCGGCGAGTTTCTGCTCCTCGATGTCGGTGCTCGTTCCGATCCAGTGCAGGATCTCGCCGTTCGCTCCGAAACCGGGAACCGCTCGCGTGAGAAACCATCGATAGCTGCCATCGCGCCCGCGAAGGCGAAACTCGGTCTCGAAGGGCGTCCCCGATGCGATCGATTCGTTCCAGAGCGGTGTAACGCCTTCACGATCGTCGGGATGCATTAACGTAGAGGGCGCCTCGGTCGCTTCATCGGGGCTCGCCCCCGTGTAGTCGTACCATCGCTCATTGAGATAGCGCGTTTTGCCGGCAACATCGGCGAACCAGACGATCTGCGGCATCGCGGCCGCGAGGGTTCTGTAGAGCTGGCCCGACCGTTCCGCAGCCGCGAGCGCGAGCTTCGCCTGAGGCGCGGCAGCGCCGAGGTTGAGCCGGTCGTCTCTCCGCTGACCGGTCACGTCGCGTGCGATGACCGTGATCCCCTCCTCGGTGGGATACGCGGTCGCCTCGACGGTGATGTCGAACGGCTCGTAATGAAGCTCGAACCGGACGGTCTCGCGCTCCACCATCGCCCTCGTGACGGCGGTCTTGAAACTGGTGCTCCCCAGGTCGGGATAGAGATCCCAGATGACCGCGCCGATCAGCGCGTCCCGCGGAACACGGGCAAACCGGCTGGCTGCCTGGTTGGCGTACGTGAACCGCCACGCCGAGTCGAGCGCAAAGACGGCATCGCTGATGGTCTCCAGCAGACTGGCGAGCGTGGCCGGCGAGAGCGTCGGTACGGCAGCGGACATGGGCGCAGGGATGACAATTCGCGAAACGTGCCCGAACGGTTGAGAAGGGTATCGAGCGGTTGATAATGACGCCTCCGTGGCGGAGGATCCTTTCCTCCGCTCCTGGGGCGGTGAAAGGGGCCGGAGGATGAATCCTCCGCCACGATGTCCTCGACAGGCATTTCCGCGTGTGATTAGGTTTCCCCCGAGGAGGCTCGTCATGCAACCGTTCCGACTTCACGTTCTCGTGTGCGACCAGCAGAAGCCCGAGGGGGTTCCCAGTTGCCGCATGCACGGGGCGCCGAGGGTGATCGATGCTTTGCGCGCCGCGGTGGGGCGGGCGGGTCTGGCTGACGAGGTGCTGATCACGGTCACCGGTTCGATGGGTGTCTGCGAGCGGGGGCCGAACGTGGTCGTTTATCCGGAGGGCATCTGGTATTCGGGCGTCGGGGCGGAGGACGTTTCGGAGATCGTGGAGAGCCACTTCCGGGACGGCCGTCCCGTCGAGCGGCTGATGAACCGGGACGAGAACGCGCTGCGGGCGGAGATCCGGATGAACCGGGACCGCGCGTTCGCTGCGATGCGTGCTCGCGAGGAGTCAGGGATGCTGCCCGACGAGCTGGAGCAGACGGTCCGCGGGTATCAGGAGAGCAGGGTTCTGCTGTCGGCGATCGAGATGGATCTCTTCTCGGCCGTCGGCGAGGGAAACACCGCGGAGGAGATCGCAACCGACGCTCGCGCCGACTTGCGCGGGGTGGCGATTCTCCTCGACGCACTGGCCGCGATGGGACTGCTCACAAAGGACCACCAGCAATACTCGCTCGCTCCCGTGGCGGAGCGGTTTCTCACGGTTGGTGCCGAGCATGATTCGCGCGTCGCGCTGATGCATCACGCGTCGCTCTGGAATCGGTGGTCGGATCTCACGGAGATCGTGAAGGAGGGGCACGGGAGCGCGCTCGAGGAGGCGCCGGGGCGAAGCGCGGCGTTCACACGGGCGTTCATCGCTCTGATGCATCGCAACGCGCTCGGTCGAGCGCCGCTCCTCGTCGGAGCCGTCGGCGCGTCGAGCGTCCGCCGGATGCTGGACATCGGCGGCGGTTCGGGGGCGTACTCGATCGCGTTCGC
Source organism: Thermoanaerobaculia bacterium (assembly GCA_046261635.1). Taxonomy (GTDB): domain Bacteria; phylum Acidobacteriota; class Thermoanaerobaculia; order Gp7-AA8; family Gp7-AA8; genus JBHEPS01. The sequence goes on from JBHEOL010000292.1 coordinate 3,302, forward strand.
CCAGGCGAACCCGTCGCTCGAGGCGGAGGTGCTCGACCTGACGGACGTGCTGCCGATCGCGCGCGAGCACATCCGCGAGGCGGGCCTCGAATCGAGAGTCACGGCGCGCGCGGGAGACCTTCGGAGCGACCACTTCGGATCGGGCTACGACCTGATCCTCCTTTCGGCGGTCTGTCACATGCTCGGCGCCGGAGAGAACCGCAACCTGGTGCGCCGCGCCTTCGCCGCGCTCGCCCCGGGAGGCCGGCTCGTCATCCAGGACTTCATCCTCGACCCCGACCGCACCTCGCCTCGCTTCGCGGCGCTCTTCTCGGTCAACATGCTCGTCTCGACCGAGCGCGGACGCGACTACACCGAGGAGGAGTACACAGGGTGGATGCGCGAGGCCGGCTTCGCGCAGGTCGCGCGCTCGCGACTCCCCGGCCCGACGGACCTCATCATCGGCACGAGATAGGCAAGCGGAATCCTTGCTGGACGGCGGCTCTGCCGTCAGAATGACGGCGGTGCCCCTATGACCCGAACCCTTGTAGCCCTCCTCCTCTCTATCCTCCCGCTCTTCGCCTTCGCCGCCTCGGAACGCCCGCTGATCCCGGTCGATCTCGTCGCCGCTCAGGATCCTGAAGGCTTCTCCGTCATCCGGCATGGCGACGGTTACCTGCTGGTTCGAATCACGTCGCGAACCGACGGTCTCAGGCGAGTCGACGTGCAGCGGATCTCCGCCGACGGGACGCTTCGCGATGTCGAGCCGATCCACCTCGCCGCCAGAATGGTGAGCAGTCTTCGGATCACCGCAACGAAGCAGCGAACGATGGTAGTGGTCTCTGGTCCTGCAGGCGTTCGGCTTCTCGTATTCGACGAAGACCTTCAGCCGCTGTTCGAGCGGCGAATCGAGGGGCCATTTCCCTACGCGGTCGCCGCGACGGACGACCGGCTCCTGATGATCCGCCACGAGGATTCCGTCATCCGTGCGGAAGTGTGGGACGAGAACGGAGTGCAGGTCGGAGGCTCGATTCTCTTCGGGTCGCCTTTCGGGGTCGCGGTCGCCGCCACGCCGGTCGGCGACGGATTCATCGTCGTCGCGAGCTCCCGCCAGTGGGGGGAGACGCGCGCGGTGAGGATCGAGGAGTCCGGCCGTGCCGGCGACATCCGCGTCATCGAGAGAGTCGATCATGAAACGCTCCGGGTGGTGGCGAACGAGGAGGCGGCTCTCGTTCTCACCGCCACCCCTTACACCATCTTCTCGGGAGTGAAGGGACTGATCCTCAACACCAACGCCGAGGTTCAATCGGGCCCGTTTTCCATCTTTCCGGATGCGCTTCACTACGCTTTCACCGCCGCCGGAGTCGATGGAGGTTTTCTCGTCGCCTCGCAACCGGGTGTGCGGATCGGATGGATTCCCTCCGATGGCGACTCGGTCGCCCATTCCGGAGTTCTGGGACAACCCGGCACGTTTCCCGCGGCGGCCTCCTCCGGACGCGGCGATGCGCTGTTCGTCTACCGGAGCGCCGGGATCATCACGGCGAAGCTGATCGGCCCGGGGCTGGCAAATACCGACGTGGAGATCATGGCGGTCGAAGCGGGAGAGCAGGCGGAGATCGCCGGGGCGAGCGCTGGCGAGACGAACCTCGCGGCATGGGTCGAATGGACCGGCGCCGGAGCCGACGCGCGCGCGACCCGAGTCGTAGACGGCGTGGCGATCGATGATCCGCCGCTCGTGGTCGCCCCCGCCCGGGTTCCGCTGTTTTTCTCCTCTTTGGGTCTGGCAGCGAGCGACTCGGAGTTCGTTGTGATCGCCGAGGGGATCGGCCGGAGGATCTCGACCGGAGGAGAGCTCGGCGAGACCATTGCACCCGGCTGGTGGATCGTCGATTCCGACGGGAGGGACTTCGGATTCTTCAAGGGCTTCGGCGGCCTCTCCACGCGGTCTTTGCTCGGCGGGACCGACTTCCTCACGCCCTGGACGCAGCTCATGGATCCGGTTCCGGGAGTCCGTTACGAGAGACTTGATGTCTCGGCCGCTGGAGAGCGCTACCTGCTCACCTGGGACGACTACGCTCCCTGCATGATTCTCTGCCCGCCGCAGAGAGTCGTGGTGCGCGGCGCGATCGTCGACAGCAACGAGACGCTGATCGTGCCTCCGTTCGAGATCATGGAGGCGGGTACCGCCTTCTCGGCGACTGACGGCGAGAGGTTCCTGGTCGCCGCGGCGAAGGGCCGGGGACGGACGGCGCTGGCGCTTCTCGATCCACTCGGACAGAGACTGGATGGCGGGAGCGTTTCCGAACCGCTCGTGATTGCGACCACCGGCCGGCTTCTCGATGCGTGGTGGGACGGCTCCCGCTTCACGGTTGCGACAGAGGAAGCCCTGTTCGAGGTGGACGACGATCTGCAGCTGACGAGCGTCCGGGCGGTTCCGACGACTCTCGACGGGTCCCCCTTCGTCGGCTTCATCGCTCC
>JBHEOL010000304.1:0-4335 GCA_046261635.1 Thermoanaerobaculia bacterium
CGCTGATCGTCGCCAACGAGGGAAAATCGCGCCGGCGGAAACCGCCGACTCTCTATCACCACTCCTTCCGATCCGAACAGCTCATCGCCTGGGCGGTCCGCCACCCGAAGGCGGTCATCTGGGTCTGGATCGCCTTCATCACCGTCGCTCTGCTCGCCGGGACGCGGATCCGGTTCAGCGACAACATCCAGAATCTGCGGGCAAGTGGCAATCCCGGGGTCGAGACGCAGGAGCTGCTGACCTCGAAGTTCGGCCAATCGTTCAATTCGATGATGTTCGTCTCCTACGGGGCGACTCCGGACGAAGCGCTCGACGCTTCGACCGCGGCACTTCCCCGTCTCGAAGCGCTCGTCGCGGACGGAACGATCGAATCCTATCAGTCGATTGCCTCCTCCCTTCCGGTCGAATCGCGTCAGCAGGCCGCGATCGATTTCATCCGAGCCCACCCCGCCGCGTTCGACCCCGACCGCGTCGAGACCACGTTTCGCGAGACTGTCGTCGCGGAAGGGTTCCGGCCGGAGACATGGGACGATTACCTGGTCGACTTCCGCCAGGCCCTCACGCCCGAAGAGCCGATCGGGATCACCGATCTACTCGAACGGACCACCGGGGTCACCAACCGCTTCCTCCAGCGGTCGGGAGAGGGTTGGATGTCGGTCGTCTACCTCTATCCGTCGGGCGGAGTGTGGCCTCGCGAGGTCCCGCCTGGACTGCGGGCGCTGCAGCAGGAGCACCCGGGATCGATTCTGACCGGCGTGAACCTGGTGAGCCAGAGCCTCCGAACGATCGTCCGCGCCGACGCGATCCGGGCAACGGGCGTCGGCACGATCGCGGTTTTCCTCCTCATGTTCATCGGATTCCGGCGTGTCGGGGTCACCGTGCTGACGTTCGTCCCCTTTCTCGCGGGCGCCGCCGGGATGGTCGGGCTGATGGCGACGTTCGGGCTCGAGCTGAACTTCATGAACGTCTTCGTGGGGCTCATGATCGTCGGCGTCGCGACGGACTACGCCATCTACATGCTCAAACGCTGGCTGGAAGATCATGAGATGTTCGTGGATGGAGCCGCCGCGGAGACGGCGAAAGCGATCGCGATGGCCGCCGTGACGACGGTGGTCGGCTACGGCTCGTTCGCGCTCTCCCATTACCCGGGGCTTCGCTCGATCGGCTACGCCTCGACGTTCGGGATCGCGCTCTCGGCGCTCGCGACGATCACCCTGCTCCCCGCGATCCTGACCCTGTACGGGAAGCGGCTCGGCTGATGGCGGGAGGCCCGGGGATGGTCTCCGGATGCTCTGATACAATCCGGGACGCCCCGACAGGGGGAGAGAGAACCATGGCCGCTATGAGCACACAGACTTCGAGTTTGTCCCTTCCACAGATGATCGCAGACCGACTGGCCGGCAACTCGGCGCTTCGCAATGCGGCGCTCGTCATCGGAGCCTCTCTGCTCCTGGCGCTTTCGGCCCAGGTGGCGATCCCGATGCCGCTCTCCCCGGTGCCGCTCACGCTGCAGCCGCTGGCCCTGCTCCTTCTCGGCGCCGAGCTCGGTCCCGGCCGCGCCGCAGCCGCGGCGGCTCTCTACCTCGTGGAGGGGGCGACCGGTCTTCCCGTCTTCGCGCAGGGGCGCGGAGGGATGGCGGTCCTCGTCGGCCCGACGGCCGGATACCTGTTCGCCTTCCCGGTCGCCGCGTTCATCGCGGGGTGGGTGGCGCGCAGCCGCTGGACGCGCTCGACGCTGACGACGATTCCGGGGATGGCGCTCGCGCTCGCCGCGATTCATCTCGGGGGTTGGTCGTGGCTGGTCGGCGTATGGGGACTCGATGCGCGGCAGGCGTTCATCGCCGGCGTGGCTCCGTTCCTCGTGAACGACGTGATCAAGGTTCTGATCGCCGCGATGCTTCTCCCCGCGGCCGAAAGAATCGTCGCGAAGTTCCAGCGCTGAGGTGGCGGGGCTTTCCAGCCCCGGCTCATGCCACGCAGCGAGACCAACCGGGAAGGCCACTAAGCAGGCTGGAAAAGCCACGAAGCCGCGGCTGGAAAGCCGCGGCCACATTCTTTTCAGCTCATGCGCTGGGGAATCGGACGATCGTGGTCCTTGGCTGCGGGCTCTGGCTCCTTGAGCGGATGCGCCTCGCGCCCTTCGCGCTCGACGGTTTTCTCTCCCGCGGCTTCGCGCGGCAGAAGGGCGATCTCGAGCACGTGCTCGATGTGGTCGACGAAGTAGAACTTCATGTCCCGCTTGATCGGCTCGGGCACCTCGACCAGATCGCGCTCGTTGAGCTTCGGCATGATCACGGTGTTGATCTTCGCGGCGCGCGCGGCGAGCACCTTTTCCTTCACCCCGCCGATCGGAAGAATTTCCCCTCGAAGCGTGACTTCACCGGTCATCGCTACGTTGCGCCGGATCGGACGCCCGGTGATGACCGAGATGATCGCGGCGGTGATCGTGATGCCCGCGGAGGGGCCGTCCTTCGGGATCGCGCCGGCCGGAACGTGGATATGGATGTCGTGATTCTCGAAGAAGTCGGCTGAGATTCCCTGCTCCTCGGCATGCGCGCGCGCGTAGGTCAGTGCGGCCTGGGCCGACTCCTTCATGACCTCGCCGAGCTGGCCGGTGAGCTGGAGCTTTCCTTTCCCCTTCACCGAGATCGCCTCGATGAAGAGGATGTCGCCGCCGACCGCGGTCCATGCGAGGCCGGTGGCGACGCCGACCTGGTCGCGCTCGAGGAGCTCCTCGGCGAAGTGCTTCATCGGCCCGAGGTACTTCTCGACGTTGGCGTCGGTGATCCGATAGGCGTCGGCCGCCTTCTCTTCGGCGAGTTCGACGGCGATCTTGCGGGAGATCGTGCCGATCTCCCGCTCGAGATTCCGCAGGCCGGCTTCCTTGGTGTAGCCGGTGATGATCTTCATGATCCCGGTATCGGTCCAGGTGACGTTGGCATTGGTGATCCCGTTCTCGTCGACCTGCTTCGGGATCAGGTGGCGCCGGGCAATCATCACCTTCTCCTCGTCCGTGTAGCCCGAGAGCCTGATGACCTCCATGCGGTCGAGGAAGGCGGGCTGAATGGTGTCGAGCAGGTTCGCCGTCACGATGAACATGACGTTGGACAGATCGTAGGCGACGCCGAGGTAGTGATCGCGAAACGAGAAATTCTGCTCAGGATCGAGGACCTCGAGGAGGGCGGACGAGGGATCGCCCCGGTAATCCGAGCCGATCTTGTCGACCTCGTCGAGCATGAATACGGGGTTGGAGGTCTGCGCCTGGTTGATCCCCTGGACGACGCGGCCGGGAAGGGCGCCGACGTAGGTGCGGCGATGGCCGCGGATCTCGGCCTCGTCGCGGACGCCGCCGAGCGAGAGGCGGACGAACTTGCGATCGAGAGCCCGGGCGATGGAGCGGCCGAGCGAGGTCTTGCCGACGCCCGGAGGACCGACGAAGCAGAGGATCGGCCCGCGCATCTTCGCTCCCTTGAGCTTGCGGACCGCGAGGTACTCGAGGATCCGCTCCTTGATCTTTTCCAGATCGTAGTGATCCTCATCGAGGATCTCCCGCGCGCGCTGCAGGTTGTGGTTGTCCTGGGACATGTTCCCCCAGGGGAGTCCGGTCATCCAGTCGAGGTAAGTGCGGATGATCGAGGTCTCGGCCGAGTCGGGGTGGGATCGCTCCAGCCGCTTGAGCTGCTTGTCGACCTCTTCCTTCGCCTCCTCCGGGAGGGCTTTCTCCTCGATCTTCTTCCGGTAGTTCTCGATCTCCTCGGCGACATCCTCTCCTTCTCCGAGCTCGGACTGGATCGCCTTGAGCTGCTGGCGCAGAAAGTACTCGCGCTGGCTCTTGTTCATCTCGCCTTGAGCAGCCGTCGAGATCTCCTGCTGCATCGTCAGGAGATTGATTTCGCGAATCACCATCTCGTTGACTTTGCGGAGACGCTCGATCGAATCGATCGTCTCGAGAACGTTCTGCGCCTCCTCGAGCTTGAGCTCGAGGTTCGAGGCCGCCAGGTCCGTCAGCCGCGCAGGATCGTCGAGATTCGCCGCGATGACCATGACCTCCGGCGAGATGTTCTTGCCGAGCTGCACGGACTTTTCGAGGTTCTGCTTCACCGACCGGATCAGCGCCTCCACCTCGAGCGACCGCTCCTTCACGATCGGCTCCTCGATCCGAGTGATCTTCGCCTTGAAGAACGGCGCCGTCTGGATGAAGTAGTCGATCCGCGCCCGCGAGAGCCCTTGAACGAGAATGCGGATCCTTCCGTCCGGAAGCTTCAGCATTCTCATGATGATCGCGACCGTGCCGACCCGGTAGAGATCCTCTTCTCCCGGATCCTCGTTCTGGAA
>JBHEOL010000307.1:0-5452 GCA_046261635.1 Thermoanaerobaculia bacterium
CGTCTGCTTCGTTGCACGGCGATTTCGCTCCTCGACATAGTGTCAACTATGCCTTCGTCGCGAAATCGTCGCGCGCCTCGCATCCAGGCCACTCTCGACTGTCTCGCGACGAAGGGCTGTGAGAAATGCGGGCTAGGTTCCCGCCGGGCGGCCCCGCGGCGAGGGTCGGGAGATGTCGATCATCGCCATCTTCTCCCTCTCGTCGTACCAGCAGTGAAACCGCTTGATTCCGGGAATGTCGATCTCGTAGTGGCGGAAGAAGGTGGGCACGTGCAGCGAGGTGGACTTTCCGGACTGCCGGATCTTCGCGCTCGTCTCGTCTTTCTTGTCGGAAGGACGGATTCCGATCAGCTTCTTCTTCCGGTCGAAAAAAAGGTGCGCGCTCGTGCGTCCCCGGAGATGGAGCAGGGAAGCGACGTCGGAGGTCAGCCGGATCAGCCGCGATTGGACGATGGTCGCCGACGCAGGCAGGGACAAGTCCGGCTGCGGGACCCATTTCTCGAATGACATCGCCTCTCCTCACCCATCCCGATCTTCGAGTCTGCGTGCCATCATTAGATATAGCCTCATGGATTTTGTCAATATTAACCGGGGCCTATTTCAATCAAATAAACATTGGCCTCCAGAGCAAAATTCACGCAAGGGTTTCCAGGATCGCGCGCTTCTGTCCAGTTCGCTTCCCCTCGCTCGGTGCACACGTTCCGATGCACCCCCCAGGCGCCTTGTCACCCGCCCCCGGCCGAGGTACCCTCGGAGCGGGACTTCCGCATGCCGGCGCAAAAAAACCGAGGATGCTTTCCAAGGTACTGAGCGCCGCTACGTTCGGAATTGATGCGTACAGAATCACCGTCGAGGTCCACTCGGGCCTCGGCCTCCCCCGCTTCACGCTCGTGGGGCTGCCGGACACCGCCGTCCGGGAGTCCTACTCGCGGATCCGCGCCGCCCTCTGGAACTGCGGGTTCGACCGCACCGAGGAGAGCCTCACGGTCAACCTCTCTCCCGCTGACGTGAGGAAAGAGGGATCGGGGTTCGATCTCCCGATCGCTCTCGGGATTCTGCGAACGAGCCGTATCCTCGAGGACGAGCACCTGAACGGCCGCGTCTTCGTCGGCGAGCTCTCGCTCGACGGCACCCTCGCTCCGATTCGCGGCACGCTATCGATCTCATCGGCGTTCGCGGGAGACCGGGCGGTTCGCGAGATCGTGGTGCCGGCGGGGAACGCGCCGGAGGCCGCCGCGGCCGGCTCGGCGCGGGTCATCGGGGTCCGCAGCCTGCCGGAGCTGATCGACCACCTCCGGGGGGAATCGCGGATCGAGCCGCAGCCGAGCGTCACTCCTCCCGAGCCTCCGCTCGAAGGAATCGACTTCGCGGAAGTTCGCGGCCAGGCGCATGCGAAGCGGGCGCTCGAAGTCGCGGCGGCGGGGGGTCACAACATCCTGCTGATCGGTCCGCCGGGGTCGGGCAAGACGATGCTCGCGCGCCGCCTCTCCTCGATTCTCCCCCGCCTGAATCCGGCGGAGGCGATCGAGACGACGAAGATCCATTCCGTCGCGGGGCTCCTCCAGCCCGGCCATGGCCTGATCGCGCGGCGGCCCTTCCGGGCGCCTCACCACACGATCTCGAACGCCGGGCTCGTCGGCGGAGGGACACTCCCGCGCCCGGGAGAGGTCAGCCTGGCGCACAACGGCGTCCTCTTCCTCGACGAGCTCCCCGAGTTCCGGCGCGACGTCCTCGAGGTGATGCGCCAACCGCTCGAGGACGGCTTCGTCACGATCTCGCGCGCGGCGCGGTCGCTGACGTTCCCCTCCCGTTTCACGCTCGCCGCCGCGCTGAATCCCTGCCCCTGCGGCAACTTCAACGACGGGCGGCGGCGGTGCATCTGCACGCCGATGCAGATCGGGCGCTACTTGTCACGGATCTCGGGCCCCCTGCTCGACAGGATCGATCTCCAGGTTGAGGTCCCGTCCCTCTCACCCGACGAGATCAGCAGCATGGAGCCGGGCGAGGGATCCGCCGAGATACGCGAACGGGTGGAAGCGGCGCGCGCAATTCAGCGGGAACGGTTTCGCAAGCTCGCAATCCGGGACAACGGCGCGATGGCCACGCGCCACCTCCGGAAGCTCTGCCCGATCGACGCGGACGGCAAGCGATTGCTCGAGACCGCGATCGACAGGATGGGCCTCTCCGCGCGCGCCTGGGATCGGATCCTCAAGGTCGCGCGCACGATCGCCGACCTCGCCGGGGCCGAGTCGATCGCGACGGACCATCTCGCGGAGGCGATCCAGTATCGCGCTCTGGACAAGGCCTACTTCAGGGTCTAGGGGTCTGGGGGTCTGGGGGTCCGTCGCCGACTTCGGTCTGTACGTCATCCCGAGCCGAAGGTGAGGGATCTTTGGTGACACCCGCGAGACCGAGCCGCTCCGCGCTCTTCAGCAGGGACGCAAAAGACCCGGCCGAAGCCGGGTCTTTCGAGGAAAAAGGCCGTTGTTGCACGACTCAGACGTCGGTGCCGCCTTCGAGAATCTTGAGCAGCGCCTGCTGATTCGGGTTTACGAAGATGCGACCGTCGATCTCGACGACCGGCTCCCCGTCCCCTCCGTAAAGGCGGTTCCCGATGCGCTTGAGCTCTTCGGCTCGAACGAGCTCGTAATCGACCTTCTGTGTCTTGAGGAAGCGGGCGAGAGCGTTGCTTTTCTCGCGCTTCCGGCTCGGGTAAAATCGGACCAACATACCCAAACCCTCCCTTCACGCGCGGGAGCCTGCTTCACGAGTACGCCCCGAGGCGTCTGGTGGGCTACCGCAACACGTTGTCCTAAGGCAGAGATCGTACCACCGAAGCGCGACTCGGACAATTTCGGAATCACGCCCGGCTGGACTTCAATTTAATGCCGGGACGTGAATTCGGCAGCGGTTCGATGTGAGGATCCGGTGAAAGCCGCTCAACCCGCGGCAGGCTCGGCAAGTCCCGGCGCGCCCCCGACTTCCTCCCGGTACTGCAGTTCGTAGAGGCGCCGGTAGAGGCCATCCGACCGCATGAGCTCCTCATGCGTTCCGCGCTCGCGGATTTCGCCGTGGTGGAAAACGAGGATGGAGTCGGCCGAGCGGATCGTGGAGAGGCGATGCGCGATCACGATCGAGGTCCGCCCCTCCACCAGGACGGCGATCCCTTCCTGGATGAGTCGCTCGGTCTCTGTGTCGATGGAAGACGTCGCCTCGTCGAGGATCAGCACCGGAGGATCGAATGCGAGAGCGCGCGCGAAGGAGATGAGCTGTTTCTCGCCGACCGAGAGTCCGGCGCCGCGCTCCCGCACTTCCGTTTCGTAGCCTTCGGGAAGCCTCTCGATGAACCGCGCGGCCTGCACCTTCTCGGACGCTCGGCGCATCCGCTCGGAACCGATCGCGGAGTCCCCAAGGGTGATGTTCGCGCCGAGGGAGCCGGAGAAGAGAAAGAAGTCCTGCTGGACGATCGCGAAGAGACGCCGGAGCGAGACGAGCTCGATCTCCCGGATGTCGACTCCGTTGACGAGAATCGCCCCTTTCTGAATGTCGTAAAACCGAAGCAGAAGATTCGTAACGGTCGTTTTCCCTGCGCCGGTGTGACCGACCAGGGCGACCCTCTCACCGCGTCTCACGGTGAAGGAGACTCCTTTGAGGACCCCCTCCGGCTCGTTGTAGGCGACCCAGACGTCGCGGAACTCGATGGTCTCGATTGCGTCGACCCGCCGCGCCCCGTCCGGCGACTCGATTCGGATCGGCGTGTCGACGAGCTTGAAGATCCGTTCGCTCGCCGCCATCGCCCCCTGCAGGATGTTGTACTTTTCCGACAGGTCGGAGATCGGCTCGTAGAACCGCTGCGCGTACTGGAAGAAGGCGATCAGAGCCCCGAGCGTGAGGGTTCCCTCGAGAACCTGGCGCCCGCCGTACCAGATGATCAGCGCGATCCCGATCGACTGCACCAGCTCGATCATCGGATAGAAGATCGAGTAGTACCAGATCGACTCGAGGTTCGCGTCGCGGTGGCGCGCGTTCAGGTTCGCGAACTTCTTCGCCTCCTCCTCCTGCCGGTTGAAGAGCTGCACGACCGGCATGCCGGAGATGTGCTCCTGGAGGAACGCGTTGATCGCGGCGATCCGGGCGCGGACCATCCGGTACGTCTTCCGCGCCCCGTTCCTGAACCAGACGGACGTCAGGACGATGAACGGCAGGATCGAGAAGAGGACGAGGGCGAGCCTCCAGTCCATCCAGAAGAGGACGGCGACGATTCCGGCCAGGACCACGATGTCGCCGAAGATCGAGACGAAGCCCGCGGTGAACATCTCGTTGAGGGCGTCGACGTCCGTCGTCACGCGTGTGATCAGCCGCCCCACTGGATTCCGGTCGAAGTACTGGATGTCGAGCTTCTGCAGCCGGCCGAAGATCTGCCGCCGCATGTCCGACATCACGAACTGGCCCATCATATTCATCAGGACCATCTGCGAGTAAAGGATGAGGAACCCGCCGACCAGCGAGAATAGATAAATTCCCGCCGCGACGTTGATCCCCGTGAGCGGATCGACGGTCAGCCCCCGCGAGGCGAGCCACTGCCCGACGCTCCGGCTGACTCCCGCCTCCGGCAGCGTCTCGGGCGAGATGACGAAGAGGTCGATCGCGATGCCGACGATCGCGGGCCCCGCGAGCTCGAAGAGCGACGAGAGGATGATCAGCGCGACCGAAAGCCCGGCGCGGCCCCGGTACGGCCGCAGATACGAGAGCAGCCTTCGCGTCAGCCGCGGGTCGAACTGCCGGACGCCCTCCTCCTCGTGCCGCTCGATCACGCGATCTCCTCGAGCTCTTCCTCGAGAGCCTGCCGCCGGTAGAGGTCCGCATAGAGTCCCCCCGCCGCGACCAGATCCTCATGCGCGCCGCGCTCGACGATCCTGCCGTCCTCCAGGACGATGATGTGGTCGGCGTCCTTCACCGACGAGACGCGGTGCGCGACGATGAAGACCGTCCGCTCCTTCCGCAGGGTCTTGAGGGCCCTCAGCACGCGCTCTTCGGTCTGCGTGTCGACGGCGCTGAGGGCGTCGTCGAGCAGGAGGACTGCCGGATTGCGCACGATCGCCCGCGCGATTGCCGTCCGCTGCTTCTGGCCGCCCGAGAGCGTGATTCCTCTCTCGCCGATCACCGTCTCGATGCCGTTCGGGAAGCCGGTCAGATCAGACTCGAGCCCCGCGAGCCGCGCGGCTTCCGCGACCTCGTCCGCGGTCGCATCGCTCCGGCCGAACCGGATGTTCTCGGCGATCGAGTCGGAGAAGAGGAATGTCTCCTGCGGCACGAGGGCGAGGGCTGAGCGGAGCACCGGCGCCGGAATCGACTCGAGGGGGCACCCGTCGACGTAGATCGTCCCCTCCGGCGGTGGAAACTGCCGGGACAGGAGCGCGAGGAGCGTGGACTTGCCGCTTCCCGTCGCTCC
>JBHEOL010000313.1:0-6472 GCA_046261635.1 Thermoanaerobaculia bacterium
TGAAGCACGGCGAGCCGGACAAGGCGCTCGCGACTTTCCAGAAGATCGCCGAGCTCGATCCGAACTCGATCAACGTCCACGTCAAGCTCGCCGACCTTTATTCGCAGAACAACCGGACGGCCGAGGCGCTCAAGGAGTACGACCGGGTTGGTCGAATGCTGCTCAAGCGCGGAATGACCGACGAAGCCGTCCAGGTCTTCCGCAAGGCCCTCAGAATTGACCCGGGCAACATCGAGCTGGCCGAGTCTCTGGCCAACACACTGATCGAGGCGAAGGACTTCACCAACGCCAGGTCGATCCTCGAGGGGGCCCGCGAGAACAGGCCCGACAACGCGAAGCTCGACGCCCTGCTCGGCCGGGTCCACATCGCCCAGGGCCATCTGGGCGAAGCCGAGAAGCTTCTCTCCGAGTCGCTCGCGCAGCATCCCTCAGAGCCGCAGCTCTCCGAACTGCTCTCGGATCTTTTCCTCCGCCGGGGCCATACCGCCGGCGCGCTCAATATTCTCGAGCCACTCGTCGACGCCGCCGCTGATCGAAATGACCGGCTGGCCGTCGACCTGCTTCAGCGGATTTCTCGCGTCGACGCCGCTCACATCCCCACCCTCGAGAAGCTGGTCTCTGTTTACGAGAAACTGAACGAGGAAACGAAGATCCTCTCCTCGATGAACAGCCTGGCCGAAGCCCACATCTCGGCCGGGGATTACGAACAGGCAGCCTCGGTCCTCGAGCAGCTCATTCGCCGCGAGCCCGAGAACGCTCAGCATCGTGAAAAACTCGCTTTTGTTCGAGAGAACCTCGGAGAAGGCCCTCCCCCCGCGCCGATGGCGCCCCCCGAACCCGAGCCTGCCGCCGCTCCAGACATCGAGTCGCTCGACTTCGAAGCGATGATGCCGCCTCCCCCTCCACCGCCTCCGGCGATCGAGGAACCCTCCATCTCCAGTGCCGGCGGAGATCACGATGACGAGGATCTCGACTACATCACCGAGCAGCTCACCGAGGCCGAGGTCTTCGCGAAGTACGGCCTGACGGAGAAGGCGATCGAGCACCTCAAAGCCGTACTCGACCGCTCGCCTCGAAATCTCCAGGCCCATGACAAACTCCTGCACATCCTCATGGACGAGGGAGCGGCCGACCGTGTCGGTGAAGTCGCTTCCCGCTATTTCCCGATCCTTCGCGAGAAGGGCGATCTGGAGACTCTCGATGCCGTGAGGGAGGAGCTCGTCAACCGCGGTTTCGGCGTCGAAGCTCTCGACTCGACATCCGAAGAACCAGAGGAAATCGAAGAGGAAGGCGAGCAGGCCTCCGGAGTCGAGCTCGCGATTGAAGACGAGAATGCACTCGATACGGCGATCGAAGAGTCCGCGGAGGAGATCGTCGAGGAGATCGATCTTTCGGCAGAGCATGAAGCCGTGGTCGACGTCGATTTCGACGCGATTCCCGAGCCCGCGGATGAAGATGAGGGCGCTGTCGAGCTGGACCTGGACGCAACCGAGGCGGAAGAAAGCCGGCTCGACTTCGACCTCGAACCGCCAGTCGCAACGGAATCGACTCCCGAGACCCTCGAGGATGAGGGAGTCACGCTCGAGTTCGACGAGGTCGACGTAGAGGCCGAGCCGGCCGCGCTCGAGGAAGAGAGCGAAGCGGAGGTCGTCGGCGAGCTCGAATCCGCCGATCTCACGGAGCCGGCGGTCGAGGAAGTGCTGGAGCTCAGCGAGGAGCCGGTCGCCGCCTCGGACCTGGACCTCGACTTCGACGAACCGTTGCCGGAGCCGGTTGAGCCCGCGGTTGAAGAGTTGGGCGAGATCGACTTTTACCTCGAACAGGAGCTGTTCGGCGACGCGGCCGACCGGATCGCGCAGCTCGAAGGGCGATTCCCCGGCAACGCCGGGGTCGCGCACCGCCGAGCAGAGATGGAGCGCCTGCAGGCGGAGGCGTCTGCGCGCGCCGCTGCCAGCGCGATCGAGCCCGAGCCCGAAGAGACGCCGGACCTGCTCATGGAGCTTCGCGAGGAAGTCGCGGAGGAAGTTTTGGCCCCGGCGGCATCAAACGACGACGCCGGCCTTTTTGCCGACGAGGACGATTTCTTCGATCTCGCAGCGGAGCTCGAAAGCGAGCTGGCCGACGAGGAAGAGCCCCTCTCGATCACGGAAGAGGAACAGTCGCTCGAGCACATCTTCAAGGAGTTCAAACGCGGCGTCGAGCAGCAGCTCGACGCCGAGGACTACGACACTCATTACAACCTCGGCATCGCGTACAAGGAGATGGAGCTCATCGATGAGGCTATCGGTGAATTTCAGCTCGCCTCCAAGGATCCGAAACGGATGATCGAGTGCTGCTCGATGCTCGGACTCTGTTTCCTCGAGAAGGGGATGCCGCAGCTCGCGATCAAGTGGTACCAGAAGGGCCTGGAAACACCGGAGATCACCGACGACGAGCATCTCGGCCTTCTCTACGACCTCGGCTCGGCGTACCTCGAAGTCGGCGACACTCCAAACGCCCAGAAGGCATTTCTCGAGGTGTACGGGATCAAGAGCAATTATCGCGACATCGTGGATCGCATCAAGCAACTCGAAGACGTCGCCCGCCAGTAGCTTCACGACATCATGGAAATCGGCCTGATCCTGCTTCTCCTCGTCTCCGGGGCGGCCGCGGGTCTGTTCGGCTCCGTTCTCGGCCTGGGCGGCGGGATCCTCGTCGTTCCCATCCTCGTGCTGGCGGCTGGCGTACCAATGCACAGCGCCGTCGCGACCTCGCTGCTCTGCGTGATCGCCACCTCGAGCGGGGCCGCCTGGAAGAACATCGCGAGCGGCGTCGCCAACGTGAGGTTGGGCGTCAGCCTCGAGTTCTGGACGGTGCTCGGAGCCGTGATTGGGGGGCTCGTCGCCGGGTTCCTCACCGGACCTGCGCTCATGACCCTCTTCTCGATCGCGATGATCGGCATCGCGATCCTGATGTCCCGCACCGGCGCAAGTGAGGATCACTTTCTCGAACCCCCGTCGGTCGGACCGGCGAATGAGCTGGAGCGGAGACTTCAGAGCTCGTTCTTCGACCCCGGTCTCGGCCGGACCCTGCATTACCAGCCGCGCAGGCTCCCGGTCGCCATGGGTGTCTCCACATTCGCGGGAGTCCTGAGCGGCCTTTTCGGCATCGGCGGAGGACTGATCAAGGTCCCCGCCCTCGTGCATCTTTGCGGCGTGCCGATCAAGGCGGCGGCAGCGACCTCGAACTTCATGATCGGCGTGACCGGCGCGGCGAGCGCCATGATCTACTACGGGCGCGGCCAGGTTGCCCCCCTCGCCGCGGCGGCGACGGTTCTCGGCGTATTTGCGGGCTCGCGAGCAGGCGCAACACTCGCCGGACGCATCGGCTCCCACCACACCCGCAGGGTCTTCGCCGGCGTGCTGGTCCTGATCGCGGTTCAGATGTTCCTGAAAGCTCGCGGATGGTGGCTCTCATGAGCCGGATCCCTGCTGTCTCCTGGGTCCTGAGAATCGGCGTGCTGACGAGTGCCGCCTTCCTGATCGCGGGCCTGATCGATGGAATCGTCGCTCCCGATCCGGTCACATGGATCAGCCCGGCAACCCTCATTCCCGATCTTCGCGATCTCCGCCATCTCAAGACCGGGTCGCTCGTCCACGCGGGACTCATGATCCTGCTGCTCACGCCGATCTCGAGGGTCGTCGTGCTGATCTTTCAGTTCGCCCGTGAACGCGATCGCGCTTTTTTCCTGATGAGCGTCGGTGTACTCTTTCTTCTGACGTTGAGTACCTGGCTCAGTCTTCGATAGCCGGGGTTTCCGGAGGTTTCATGAACGGCTCGCTCGAATCGGCACTCCGATTCATCCATCTGACCTCGTCCGGCCTGCTGGCCGGCTCGCTCAGTTTCGGTGGGTCGGCTCTGATTCCCGGATGGGAAGAGGAACTTCCAGTCGACCGGAAGGGCGAGGCGGTGCGTACCTTGAAGGCGTTCAACGCGATCGGCCCGACGGCCCTGGCGACCTCGGTTGCGTTGCTCGTCGCTTCCCGCAGGGGCGGCGTCGTCAGAAGGCTTCTCGACGCGAGCGCCGCCGCGAGCCTCGCGGGAGTGCTCGGGACGACTCTGCTCGGAACCGTGCCGCTGAACCGGCGAATCAGCGAAGCCCGTCCCCTCGACTACGCGACGGAAGTCACCGCCGGGCCGGCGAAGGTGTGGGCGCGCACTCACGGCGTTCGCACCGCCCTCGGCGTGGCCGCGTTCTTCTGTGCCGCGGGAGCCAGTGTGCTCGCGACCAGAAAGCGCTGACCTCAGCCCTGCGGCGGCGCAAAGTGGTCGAAGCCGCCGCGCGGCAGGTCCGACACCGCCTCGCTTTTCACGAGCTTCACTCCCTGCTCTTTCGAGGTACGGCCGATCCGATAAACCGGGCGCCCCACTTTTTTCGACAGCTCGGACTCCGTCCCGGCCGACGTGAACAGCAGCGCGAGCTCCTCCCCGCCATGCAGGACGGCTCCTGCCTCGTCGATTCCAAGAGAGAATCCGACCCCCTCGAGATCGGGGAATCTGGGAATCCGTTCCCATTCGATCCGCGCGCCCACGCCCGATGCTTCGCAGAGCCGATGGAGATCGGTCGACAGTCCGTCGGAGATATCGATGCACGCCGAGGCCAGGCGCCCGCGGGCGAGCGCCGGACCGAGAAGGTGTTCCGGCTCGGGTGAGACCTGTCTCCGTATCACCGCCGCCGCAAACTCCCTCTGCGAGTAGCCGACCGCGCCGGGAAGATCTCCCGGGGGCGTGACGGCTCCGGCCGCGTCGATCCGCCAGCCTCTGGCGAGCAGATGGAGCCCGGCCGCGGCCGCGCCCAAAGGGCGGCTGACGAAGATCGCTTCGCCTGGACGCGCCCCACTCCGCCGGAGGGGCTCGACGCCCTTCTCGAGCTTCCCAAGGGCGGTGATGGCAATCGTCAGCTCGGATGCCGCCGACAGATCGCCGCCGACCAGAGAGATCTTCCATGCGGAAGCAGCCGCCGCCATTCCACCGATCAACGATTGCACGTCATCGAGCAAATCGCGCGGGATTCCGAGCGCCATCAGGAAGCTGCCCGGAACCGCGCCCATCGCGGCGAGATCAGAGACATTGGCGGCCAGGCTCTTCGCCCCGGTGAAATGAAGCGGGATCGATCTCGTGAAGTCGACGTTCTCGATCAGCAGATCGGTCGTGATCACGGTGCGCCCCAGGTCGAGCACCGCCGCATCGTCTCCGATCCCAATCAGAGCGTCGGGGCTCGCCCCGAACGCCTCCATGATCCGGGCGATCATCGCCTCCTCACGCTCTGCCATCTGCTTCCCGCCTTCCCCGCGCGCTCGCCACCGGCACGATCGACTTCAGCGGCCTTCGGAACTCGTCACCCGGCCATGGTAGTGAATTTTGAGCCGCCCTCGCGAGTTCACTGCGGCGGCTGGAGGTCTTCGATCAATGCAGGTCAGCTTTCTCGAGGTCGTCGGAAACGAGCTCGCCGTCGTCTGGGGTGACGGGCACGAATCGTACTATCCGCTCGAAGCGTTGCGGCGAAGCTGCCCCTGCGCCGTCTGTGCGGGCGAGCCGGACCTGTTCGGCAACGTTTCCCGTGGCCCCTCGCCGACCTACGACGCCCAATCGTTCGAGGTGCGCGGGCTGGACAGGATTGGGAATTATGGCCTCCAGATCCGCTGGGCCGATGGGCACGGTTTCGGAATCTGGACCCTGTCGGATCTGCGCAGCCAATGCGGCTGTGGCGGCTGCGCGGGGAAGTGATCCCCCTCACGGTCCGCTCCGCCGCCTGATCCTATCGTAGGCTCACGGGAAGGGGATCCAGGGCCCGCCCGTTATCAGATTTGCTCCGCATGATCCGCCCAAGCATCCGCCCAATTCGCCTCGTGGCCGCATTGATCATCCTGATCTGCGTGCCCGCCATGGCCACCACCCTCGTGCTCGCTTCAGACGAGAGAATGGTGGATCGCTCGGACCTCGTCGTCGTCGGCACCGTCACGGGAACGAGAGCGGTGGAAACATCGCGCGGCATCTGGACGCTCACCGACATCGTCGTCGAACAGACCCTCAAAGGCACTCCCGAGGAGACGATCACCGTCACCGAACCGGGAGGAAGTGTCGATCAACGGCTGACGGTCGTATTCGGCGCTCCCCGCTACGAAGCGGGGGAGCGGGTCCTCGCGTTTCTCGTCCGTGACGGGAAGGGAGCCTGGCGGACGACGGACATGATCGCCGGGAAGTTCACGGAGAGCGTAGCCGAGGACGGGCGGCGCCTCTGGGACCGCGAGCTCGAAGTGCTCGGTGTGCGGGTCCTCGAGAACGGGATGTCAGTCGAAGCGAACGCTCCGGAGCCGAGGGGGCGCGTGGCGAGCGAGCTGGAAGAGTTCATTCGCGCTCGTGCTGGAGGGCGCCCGGCGGCTGAGGCGGCTCGGGCGGAGGTCTCCTCGCCGGTCCGTGCGGACTTCGCTCT
>JBHEOL010000318.1:0-3867 GCA_046261635.1 Thermoanaerobaculia bacterium
CGAGCCGGCCCCGCCGAGAAGCTCGGCCGCTTCCCTGAGCTCATCGCGCGCCCTCGTGCCGATCATCTCCTCGAGCGCCGGGTCGTCGATGCCGGCGACCCGCACGGCGGCGCGGGAGCTGCCGTGCGCCGTCCGCTCGAACCGGTGCACGCGCTTCTCGCGCAGATCATAGATGCCCTGGAAACTCGGACCGTCGCCGATCGGCCAGTTCATCGGGATCGCCGCGACGCCGAGCTCTTTCTCGATTTCCTCGAGGAGCTCCAGTGGTTCCTTTCCAGGATGGTCCATCTTGTTGATGAACCCGAGAATCGGGATACGGCGCATGCGGCAGACGTGGAAGAGCTTGCGAGTCTGCGGCTCGATCCCCTTCGCGGCGTCGAGGACCATGACGGCGCTGTCGGTCGCGTGGAGCGTCCGGTAGGTGTCCTCGCTGAAGTCCTGGTGACCCGGAGTGTCGAGCAGATTGAAGCAGTGGCCCTCGTACTCGAACTGGAGGGCGGTCGAGGTGATCGAGATGCCGCGCGACTGCTCCATCGCCATCCAGTCGGAAGTGGCGTGGCGCTGGGTCTTACGCCCCCGCACGGCCCCGGCAGTCTCGATCGCCCCGCCGTAGAGAAGGAGCTTCTCGGTCAGCGTCGTCTTTCCAGCGTCGGGGTGGGAGATGATCGCGAAGGTGCGCCGTCGCGCGATCTCGCGTACGAGCTCGGTCCGGTCGCGGGAGGCGCTGGTCTCGTCTGTAGTCACGGCTCGCAGAAACGGCCCGGGCAAGGAGCGGAATTCCGCCTGCTGGACGGTGTGTCGCGGGCTCCCGCCACCCCCGACCCCGGCCCGCCTCGGAAAGAGATGCGTATCATGGCAGCTGCATGCGCCGACTGATCCTGAGTCTCCTGCTCGCGATCGCCCTCCCGGCCTGCCGTGAGGCAGCCGTAGAGCCACCGGTCCCGACACCACCGGAAGAGATCACCACACTTCTGCTTCCGGTCCTTTTCGGCGATGAGCCGGTGAAGGTCGCGGAGCGGTCGTGGAGCACGATGACGATCATGGAGTGGCCCCACCCCGAGGTGCTGTGGGTGGGGATCGGAGGGAGCGCCGTCGCTGTCAGGCCTGGTTCATCCCGCCCCCCCGAGTTCCGCCGGAACAACCTAAGTGGCGCCCTCATACTGCTCCCCTCCCCTGCGGCACGGGAGCTGCGGGTGGATCACTTCCTGCGCGACGAGGAATCGGGAACTGCCGTCGAGCTGCCGACGCCGCGTGCCTACGAGGTAGAGGTCGGAGCCACGAAGATCACCTGGACGTCCGGAGAGGGCACGGGAACGATTCTCCGGGTCTACGATCTGGTTTCCTCACCCGGAACGAGAGTCGCGGTCTCGCTCGTCCAGGATGCAGGAAAGACGATGATCGGGGAGTACGAGCTGGCCCAGAGCGATCCTTCTGCCCCTCACGTGGCTGAGGTGCCGCTCATCGACCTTCCCGCGAATGAGCCGGTGACTCTCGAGCTGACGCCGTCCGTCGCTTCCGCGCTGCTGTGGGCGCTCATCTTCGAGGCCGACCAGCAGTCGGGAGACATCCGCATTCACTCGAGTCCGTTCTCGGGCTCGTCTACCGCGCACTGATCGCGTTCGTGTAATCCGAGACGTGATCCTCGAGAATCGATGGGGAGAGCTCGGCAGCGGACCGCCCTCGTGCCTCCACGACGACGACATGCGGGAGACCGGGATGATCGGGATACTGCTCGTGGCCTTCGAGCGACCGCAACTGGGGGTCGCGGCTCTCGCCGTAAGCGCAGTTCTCCACCTCTCCGAACCCTGCCGCCATGAGGGAGTGACGGAGCGTCACGGCGTTGTAGAGAAACTGGTGGCCCCATCCCCGGAACGCCTTGTTCATCCAGAAGCAGTCGCGGACGGCCTCCACCTCGGTGGTCCATTCGCCGGGGTGGTACTGGGTCGCCCATACCCAGTCGAGGTTCGGAGTGGAGAGCCGAAGGACCCCCGTGTCCGCCAGGATCCTTCGGCATTCACGCAGGAACGCCATCCCCTGGTCGTAGGAGAGATGCTCGATGAAGTGCTCTGCGTAGATGACGTCGATATTCTCGAAGGGCAGACCTTGCGTCACGTCGAGTACATGATCCACCCCCTCGTAGGGCTGATTGTCGACGTTGACCCATCCCTCGCGAACCAGTGGCCCTGATCCGACGTGCAGTTTCATGGATTCGGTTCTCCCTCGGCGCGGATTCGCCGACGAGCCTACCAGAACTCGGCGTGCCCGCAGGTACGCTGGACCGGCTGACTCCGCCGGGGTGAGACGACGTAAGATTCCCGCATGGCCGACTCGATCCCGTACGCACCACCTCGCAGAACCTCCGGGGAGATGCAGCAGCGCGCCCGCCGCTTTCGCGAGGAGCTCGAGACCAGGCGCTCCGTGCGCAGTTTCTCCCCGGATCCGATCCCCGCGGGGGTCCTCGAGGATGTCGTGCGCGCGGCAGCGTCAGCCCCATCGGGGGCGAACATGCAGCCGTGGACGTTCGTCGTCGTGCGCGAGCCTGCGCTGAAGAGACGCATCCGCGAGGCAGCGGAAGAAGAGGAGCGCCGGAACTACGAGGGCAGGATGTCCGAGGAGTGGCTCGACGCGCTGGCGCCCCTCGGCACGGACTGGCGAAAAGAGTTTCTCGAGATCGCGCCGGCGCTGATCGTCGTCTTCAGGCAGGAGTACGGATTGGGGGAGGAGGGAGCGAAAATCCGGCATTACTACGTCAACGAGTCGGTCGGCATCGCCTCGGGTTTCCTCCTCGCCGCTCTCCACAATGCGGGGCTGGCCACGCTCACCCATACCCCGAGCCCCATGGGCTTTCTGCGCCACATCCTCGACCGCCCCGCGAACGAGAAGGCGTTTCTGCTGATCCCCGTCGGCTATCCCGCCGAGGGGTGCCGGGTGCCGGCCATCTCGCGGAAGCCAATCGATCAGGTCGCGGTGTGGCGCTGAGGGTGTGAGGGATGGATCGGCCCCCTCGGCGGATGGATTCAGGCGAGTGTGATGCGCCGCACCGCGAGGGTTGACCGGGAAGAGACATCCTGAGCGTGCGCTCCTAACCAGTCGCGCAGGAGGAAGGCATGATTCTTCGGGCTCTCCGCTACATCGGGTACGGAATCATTCTGATCGCTGCCGCTCTGTTCGCCCTCGAGTTCTGGATGTCGAATTACGAGTTCCCCATGGTCTCGACGCTCAAATGGGCCGCGCTCGCGATCGCGATCCTACTGATCGTTTTCGCCCGTCCGCACGAGGAAGTGATCGAACAGCACCTTCCGCACTGAAGGGTGGCGGAGGCTTTCAGCCTCCGGCTCCTCCGTTCCACGCCCAGTGGCGGAGGCTTCAGCCTCCGGCTCTTCCGTCCCACGCAGTGGCGGAGGCTTTCAGCCTCCCCCGGCTCCTCCCACACCAGCGGATCGCTGCTCGACGACTGAGTGCTTTCCGGACGCAGCCATCGTCGGGCGGTCTTACTGCGTTCCGAAGAAATAAGGCGGAGGATGAATCCTCCGCCACTTTCCACGGCACCGCCCGACTCCATCACGCCTCCCCTGGGGGCCGTTCGATCGTGTGGAGCGTCACACATCGTTGACATATTTGGCTTGACGAATATGAATCAGCGGTCCATGATGGCTCTACACATTCGCATAAGCGAATATGATGAAAGGGAGCAACCACCATGGCGAACGACATCAAAGAATCAGTCCGGGAGAAGTACGGCGAGGCGGCGCGGAAAGTCAGCGGCGGCAGTGCGAAGGCGAGCTGCTGCGAGCCGACCAGCTGCTGCGGGACCGAAGCGTCCGTGACCGACCCGATCACCGCCAACCTCTACGAGGCGGGCGAAGC
>JBHEOL010000336.1:0-12550 GCA_046261635.1 Thermoanaerobaculia bacterium
CTCCGATGTACCTCACTCCGGTCGCGGCTCCCCCGCCGCCGCCTCCGCCGGTCGCGCCGCCGCCTCCGCCGGTGACCCCGCCGCCTCCGCCGGTCGCGCCGCCGCCCGCGCCTGAAGTGATCCGCACCGACGAGATCCACTTCGAGGCAGGATCGGCCCGCCTGACCAACATCGCGAAGGCGATCCTCGACGACGTCGCGCTGCGCATGCAGCAGGAGCCCCGGGCGACCGCAGTCGTCATCGGCTACACCGACAACCGCGAACAGACCGGCCCGAACGCCGATCTGGATCGCCGCCGCGCCGAAGCGGTCCGCGACTACCTGGTCAGCCGTCACGGCATCGACCCGTCGCGGATCACCGTGGAGGCTCGTGGCATGCAGGACGCCATCGGCGACAACTCCACCGCCGAGGGACGTCTGCGGAACCGCCGCGTCGTGATCCGGCTGATGGTGCCGTAAGCCCATCCGCACGAGCAGTTCAAGAGCCCCCGCGGGAAACCGCGGGGGCTTTTTTTTAGGGGCCAGGGGCTAGGGGCGGTAGAAACCAAGGCAGAAGTCAGAAGGCAGAAGGCAGAAGTAGAGGCAAGAACAAGAGCAGCGAAGGGGGCGGTTTACGTCTTCTGCCTTTGCTCTTACTTCTTACTTCTGCCTTCTGACTTCTGACTTCTGACTTTTCTTCTGCCTTCTGCCTTCTGCCTTTATCCATTGCCCTCCCCGCCGCTGTCCCCTATCCTGCACGAAGACCTCATTCACACACGGGAGACCCCATTGGACGGTTACAAAGGCGGATGGATCGAGATCATCACGGGAGGCATGTTTTCGGGTAAATCGGAGGAGTTGATCCGGCGGCTGCGGCGCGCGGTGATCGCCCGCCAGCGCGTTCAGGTCTTCAAGCCGCTGATCGATGACCGGTTCAGTCACGAGGAAGTCGTCTCCCGAGACGACCGGCGACTGAAGGCCTTTCCGGTGGCGAGCTCGGAGGAGCTCCGTGGCAAGGTCGAGATCGGCGTGCAGATCGTCGGAATCGACGAGATCCAGTTTTTCGACGAAGGGATCGTCCAGGTCTGCATGCAGCTCGCGGATGCGGGCATCCGGGTCGTCGCAGCCGGACTCGACCAGGATTACCAGCGGCGCCCGTTCGGGCCGATGCCCGCGCTGCTCTGCCTCGCCGAGGAAGTCTCCAAGATGCACGCGGTCTGCGTTCGATGCGGAGGCTCGGCCCACTACTCACAGCGGATCGCCGGGGGTGCGTCTCAGGTCGAAGTCGGAGATACCTCCTACGAGGCGCGCTGTCGGTCCTGCTTCGAGCCCTACGAAGCAGGTGCCCACGAGGCCGACGACCCGGTGCAGCTGGCGATTCCCCCCTCGGTCCGGCCTGCTGCCCTGCTGAAGGCGAAAAACCAGGGGTGAGTTTCGCCCTGCCGGCTCAGCCCTCGGCGCCGGCCCTCATGTGGACGTACTCGCGATGGTGGAAGCTCATCGCATCCCGATAGATCTTCGGGAACGAGCCGACATCCTTCGTCGCGAGAACGAGATTCACGTTGTAGAGGAAGGCAGCATTTCCGTCGAAGGTCCGCAGATTGTCGGCGACGAGAATGAAGAAGCTGCGCCGGCGATCCCCGAGGCTGAGCGAGAGCATCGGCGCGAACTCCTGAAGGGGCGGAGGAGTCATCGCCGAGGGGGAGAGAAGGACGAGCGGAGGATACTCCTGCACGTAGAAGTCGCGAGCGGCTTCGATGGACGGCAGGTGAATCGGCGCATGGCCGACCGCGCGGACCGCCTGGCGCAAAGGGGGAGAATCGACTCCGACGATGAGCGCCTTCCTGCCGAAATCGTCGTCGCCGCCGTCTTCGGCCACGATCTCGGGCTCCTCGGCATCGATCGATCGCCGGTCGAAGGTGATCTTCGCCTTGCAGGCGGGACAGGGGAACTGCACTTCCTTCATCGGAAGCTTCGTCTCGTCGATCGAGAGTGCTTTCTGGCAGGAGGGGCACTGGATCTTCACGGCATCTACTCCAGAAGAGACATCATGTCGTCGTCACCCTTGACCTCGCTCTGCTCGAGGGCGCCGCTGGGCTCGTCGGTCAGGCGCAGGGCCAGGTTGGTGGGATTGGTCGCGTACGAAAGGGCGGTCTCACGGCTGATCAGGCGCTGGTTCCACATTTTCTCCAGCTCGTCGTCGAACGTCTGCATCCCGTCGACGCTGCCATCGTGCATGGCGTCGGTGAGCGACCGGCCGTCGGTCTCTCCCTTCATGACGTAGTCGCGCGTTCGCATGGTCGACTTCAGGATCTCGAGCACGGCCATCCGGCCGCCGCCCACCTTCGGCACCAGCCGCTGAGAGACGACGTACTTGAACGACTGCGCGAACCGCGTGCGGATCTGCGCTTCCTGCTCTTTCGGAAAAACACCGACGATCCGGTCGACCGTCTTCGCCGCGTCGATCGTGTGGAGGGTCGACAGCACCAGGTGGCCCGTCTCGGCGGCCTCCATTGCGATCTCGATCGTCTCGACGTCGCGCATCTCGCCGATCAGGATCACCTTCGGCGCCTGACGAAGCGCGGCGCGCAGCGCGAGGGCGAACGACTTGGTGTCCGACCCGACCTCCCGCTGATTCACCGTCGAGCGCGCGTGGCGGTGCATGTACTCGACCGGATCCTCGATCGTCACGATGTGATAGGCGAACTCGTGGTTGATCTGATTGATGATGGCCGCCAGAGTCGTCGACTTTCCCGAGCCGGTCGGACCGGTGACCAGGACGATGCCGTTCTTGAGCGGGGCTACGTTGCGCAGCTCCTTCGGGAGCCCCAGCTCGTCGAGGGTCGGGACGCCCTCCGGGATGACCCGCAGCACGATCGCCCAGGTCCCGCGCTGCGAAAAGGCGTTCACGCGGAATCGGGTCTTCTGCGGGATCGAGTAGGAGAGATCGACCGAGCCATTCCTGAGCAGCATTTCGGTCAGCTCATGATCGCCGCGCAGCAGATGCAGGACGATCGCCTCGGTCTGGAACGGTGTGAGCCGCGGCAGCCCCGGGAAATTCACCGGCGCGAGCTGCCCATCGATTTCGACCTGAGGCGGCCTGCCGACCGAGAAATTGAGGTCCGACACGCGATCGGACACCTTGAGCATCGCCTCGAGAATGGCGTCTAGATTGAAATTCTTCATTCGGGCTCCGTGAGTGTATCGCGCCGGGAGCCGACATTGTAGCCGGGTTCATCCGGCCCCGTCAGCTCTGCTTTACAATCGCCGTACATGGCAATTCTCGCAGTCGATTACGGCACCCGGCGGGTCGGGCTCGCCGTCAGCACTTCGGGCGTGCTGGCGACTCCCCACAGCGTCATTCCCAACGAAGGCACCCTCGAGGATCTCGCTTCCCGCATCGCCACCCTCGGCGAGGAGCTCGAGGCCGAACGCTACGTCGTCGGCCTTCCCCGCCGCTCCCGCTCGGGCAGCGACGACCCCGCCCTGGCCCCCTATCGGGCGCTCGCCGAGGCTCTCAGGCAGAAAACCCGCAAGAAGGTCATTCTCTGGGACGAAGGATGGTCCACGACCGAAGCTGCCTCCCGCCGCCGGGAAGGCGGCACGAGGCGCAGACGCGACCGGAGCCCGATCGACATGGAGGCTGCTGCAGTGTTCCTACAGGCTTATCTCGACGAAACCGGAGGGCGGGATTGATGGCGCGCGCCCGCAGAGGATGTTTTTCGGCCGCCTTGCACTCGGCCGGTATCCTCGTATTTTTCGGCATCCTCTTCGCCGCCGGCCTCGGGTATTTCCTCTGGCGCGCGCTCAACACCCCATACTCCACGACCCAGGAACCGATCCTCGTCGAGGTGGAGAGAGGATGGAACAGTGGCACCATCCTCGAGCGGCTTCGCCGCGAGGGGGTCCTGCGGGACGACTTCATCCCTCTCGCTTACCTCAAGATCCTCCGGCGCGGTGACTCACTCAAGGCGGGCGTCTACGAGTTCGAAGGCCCCTCGAGCCCGATCGCCGTGATCGACAAGCTCGTTGCGGGCGACGTCATCTTCCGCAGTGTGGTCATCCGCGAGGGAATCGACCGCTTCGCCGTCGGAGAGGCGATGGCCGCCGCCGGCTTCGGATCTGCCGACGAGTGGGACCAGATCACCGCCGACCCCGAACTGATCCGCGACCTGGCGCCCGAGGCCGAGAGCCTCGAGGGATACCTCTTCCCCGACACTTACAAACTCACCCCGGGCACTCCTCCGTCACGCATTGCTGCCGTCATGGTGCAGAACTTCCGCGACAAGTTCGGAGATCAACTCGCGTTCATCTCGACGGGCCTGTCGCTTCATGAAACCGTGATTCTCGCCTCCATCGTCGAAACCGAAGCGCGGCTTCGCGACGAGCGGCCCGTCATCGCCGGTGTTTATCTCAACCGCATCCGCAACGGCATGCTGCTCGGGGCCGACCCCACCGTCATCTACGGCCTCAAGCTCGACGGCACCTGGGACGGCAATATCCGTCGCGACGACCTGGTCAACAACGACTCTCCCTACAACACGTACCGGAAGCGCGGCCTCCCTCCCGGCCCGATCGCAAACCCGGGACTCGCCTCGCTCGAGGCCTCCGCCCGCCCCGCCGCGACCGACTATCTCTATTTCGTCTCCCGCAACGATGGGTCCCACGTCTTCGCCCGCTCCCTGAGCGAGCACAACCGGAACGTCCAGGAGTTTCAGCGGGATTACTTCCGCAACAAGCGGGCTGCCGAGAAGACCACCAACCCCCCGGAAGAGGAGGCGCAGTAAGCGGAAGGCCCACTCCGTCCGGTCGCGGGGCAAGGCCCGCGTCCCCTCCTCTGGCGCTCCCCCCGAGGGGAAGAACCCCATTTCGCCGGGGCCATTGACCCGCGCATGACGAGGCGGTAACGTTTGCCAATCTCGGCTAGACTGGAGATTCCATGAACGCCCCCTCTCCCACGCTTCTCGGCAGTTACATCCTCTTCAAAGAGCTCGAAGTGGGTTCGCTTTCCGAGCTGTGGCGCGCCGGACGGCTCGACGAGGGAAAAGTCACCGAAATCGTCGCCCTGCGAAGATTCCGCGGGGGCGACGCGCGGGCGATGCGGGCGGCTGCGGGAGAGGCGAAAGGAGTCATCGGGCAGATTCAGGGATCCGCGGTCGTGCGGGGACAGAGAATCGCCACGGCGGAGGGTCACGTGCTTCTGGAGCACGAGTACTCTGGGGGAAGATCGCTCCACGGGATCCTCGAGCGGGCGACGAGCGGTGAGAACGGGCCACATCCGATCCCGGTCGATCAGGCGCTCGCAATCGCCGAACGGCTTGCCGCATCGGCCGAGGCGCTTCAGCAGGTCAGGCTCGAGAACAGCCGTCTGGTGCACGGCGCGATCGTGCCCCAATTCGTCTGGATCACCGAGGATGGAGAAGTCCGTCTCGCGGGACACCTGCTCGCGAAAGGGATTCTGGCTTCGCTCAAGGATCAGGAGATCCGCACCGAAATCGCGCCGTTCATCGCGCCCGAGCTTCGCACGACGTCGATCCCGACGGCCTCGGGCGACATCTACTCGATCGGGGCGATTCTATTTCTGACGCTCACCGGGAGCGCCCCCCCTGCCCAGAAGGCGGAGGGCGCGCTCGACGAGGCGCGTCTGATGTTCGATGACGAACCGATTCCAACGGACCTGCTGCCGATCCTGCGGCGGACGCTTGCCACCGATCCAGCGCAGCGTTTCGGCAGCATCACCGAATTGCACCAGTCGATCCAGAAACTCGTCGCCGGCGGACTCTATGCGCCGACGACGTTCAACCTGGCGTTCTATCTCCATACGCTCCTCAAACGGGAGATGGAAATCGAAGCGGGGGAGCGGAAGGCGGAAGCCGCCGTCGACATCGCCTCTCTCATGGAGCAGAAGCGTGTCGAAGAGAGAGCGGCTGTCGAGCCGCGACTCGCGGGCGAAGACAGCTCCGCGCCCCGTCCGTCACCGATCAGATCACCTCTGAGCGGAGGAAGGAGCCCGGAGGAGTCGCGGTCGAAACTTCCGCTCATCGCCGCAGCGATCGTGGTCCTCGCGGTCATCGGTGCCGGCGGCTTCTGGTTGATGAAGACCAAATCGAAAGTTCCCGCCGCCCAGGCAGCCTCGGCTCCCGTCGAAATGGCCTCCGCGGCGATGATCGAAGCTCCGATCGTCACCGCCGTGGCGGAGCCAACCGAAGATGACGTCGTGGATCCCGATCTCGCAGCCACCACGAGCGAGGCAGCCGCAGGGGAGGAAGAGGAGCGGCGCAAGGCTTTCGAGGAAGAGGTGAATCGGCGCCTTCGTGAAGAAGTCACCCGTCTCCAGAGTGACTACGAGCGGCAGATCGCCGCGGAACGCGCGAAGATCGTCGCCGAGCGCCAACCACAGGAGGTTCCGCAAACTCCCTCGCGCACCGCGGAACAGCCGCCCGCGGCCGCCGCCGCCACACAGACGAAGGCTGCCGAGCCCCGCCTCGACGCCGACTCGCTCAACCAGCAGCGGCTCCAGCAGATCGAGACCGCGCGGGAGTCGGAACCCGCGCCGACCGAGACGGCGACGACTCCCCTCTCCCAGACTCAGACGGCCCAGGTGTCTGCGCCGGTCCCGGCGGTCGCAACCCCCACGCCGCCGCCCGCCGTCCGGCAGGGCGATCTGATCGATCTGGCGACCCTGGACACGCCTCCGGCTCTCGTCAGGGCCGTGCCGCCGACCTATCCTCCGATAGCCCGCAAGCAGCGCCTCGAGGCGACCGTGATCATCAGCGTGCTCATTTCCGAGAACGGCGACGTTCTCGAGGCCCGCGTGTTGCGGGGCGATCCGCGCGGAATCGGATTCGATGAGGCGGCGGTCGCTGCCGCCAAGGCGTCGAAATTCTCGCCGCCGATGAAAGACGGCCAGCGGGTCCGGACCTGGCTCGCGTATCCATACCGGTTCCAACTCCCGCGGTAGGGGACCAGCAGGACCGAAGCTTGTGCAGAGGTTCCCGAGGGTCTGCAGGCGCTGAATCGTCCGGCCCTCTCCCTTGCTGGCCTTGAACTTGCCACCTCCCGGCGTATGCCAGCAAGGAAAGCGGCTCTCCAGCGCAGCGGGATCCGCAGGGTCGGGACCAAGGAGACCGTCTTCCGGTATGAGACCGCTGAAGGAGAAGCGGTGGAGGATGAGAAGACTCTCGGCCGGATCCGGACGCTTCGGATCCCGCCCGCGTGGAAGGACGTGCGGATCGCGCGCGGCGAGGCCGCTCCACTCCAGGCCATCGGCATCGACTCGAAGGACCGGACGCAGTACCTCTACCACCAGCGCTTCCGCCAGGCGAGAGAGGACGAGAAGTACCTCCGCATCGTCGAGTTCGGAGAGAAGCTTCCCGCCCTGCGCTCGCGCGTCCGCACGGACCTGACCGGGAAAGGTCCGTCCAGAGAGCGCGTGCTCGCGGCACTCGTCAGGTTGATCGACCAGGGGTTTTTCCGCGTCGGCAACGACCGATCCGTCAAGGAGACCTCGACCTTCGGATTGACCACGGTCCAGGCGCGGCACGTGAAGGTCGACGGCGATGAAGTCTCCTTCAATTTCGTCGGGAAATGGCGGAAGAAACATCGACGGGCGATCCGGGACCGGCAGATCGCCTCCCTGGTGCGCGAGTTGAAGTCGCTCGATCACCGGGGGGAGCTGTTCGTCTGGCTCGACGGCGGACGGCTGGTCGACGTGAAGGACAGGCACGTGAACGACTACATCCAGTCGGCAATGGACTCGGCTGAGTTCACGGCGAAGGACTTCCGGACCTGGGCGGGAACGCTCATCTGCTCCATGGCGCTCGCATGGAAGAACAAACCGAAACCAGAAAAGAGCGGAAACGCCGGATAAAGAAAGCGATCGAGACCACCGCGGAGCTACTCGGCAACACGCCGGCGGTCTGCCGCAGCTCCTATATCTGTCCGCGGCTGCTCCACGACTACGAGCGGGGGATCGAGTTCGAGCTGATGAAGAAAAAGGGGCATCCGATTCCGAAGAGCGGGCTGTCGATCGAGGAGAAAGCGCTCCTTCGATTCCTCCGTGAGACGATCGCGAACCGGCGAGCGCCCCGCCGCCCCTCGTCACGCCGCTTTCACGCGAAAAAGAAATGAGAGGCGGCCCGGTTTCGGGCCGCCTCTCCCCAGCCTCACTTCCGGCCTTCGAGCATTCCGAGCTGCCACATGAGGAAAATCCTCTGGTCGGCAACATCGCGAACCTTCAGCTCGAGCGGTTTCCCCTGCCCGTGCCCGGCCGAGCGATCCACCCAGAGCAGCACCGGCTTCGCGTCGGCGTCGTCCGAGACCGCGTCCTGCAGCAGCGCAGCCATCTTGCGCGCATGCAACGGATGTACGCGCGAGTCGTTCTCGCCTGCGGTCAGCAGCACCGCCGGATACTTCTTCTTCGGATCGAGGTTGTGGTACGGCGAGTAGGCACGGAGGAACGCCAGGTGCTGCGGATTCTCCGAGGTGCCGTACTCGGGCACCCAGTAGCGCGCCATCAGGAAGTGCTGGTAGCGGAGCATGTCGAGAAGAGGAACGGCCGAGATGACCGCGCCGAAAAGCTCCGGACGCTGGACCAGCATCGCGCCGGTCAGAAGACCGCCATTCGATCCACCGTACACCGCCAGCCTTCGGGGAATCGTGTACTTGTTGGAGATCAGCCACTCGGCGGCCGCGATGAAGTCGTCGAAGACATTCTGCCGGTTCTGGAGCATTCCGGCCTGATGCCACGCTTCGCCGTATTCGCTTCCGCCGCGGATGTTCGCCATGGCGTACACACCACCCTCTTCGAACCACTGGAACAGGCTGGCGCTGAACGAAGGCGTCATCGCGTTGTGGAAGCCGCCGTATCCATAGAGAATCGTCGGCCTCTCGCCGTCGATCCGGAGCCCTTTCCTGTGGACGAGGAACATCGGCACGCGCGTGCCGTCCTTCGACTCGTAGAAGACCTGCCGGACTTCCACCGTCGACGGGTCGACGGGGACATCCGGCCGCTCCCACAACTCGCTCTTCCCGCTCCCGAGATCGACCCGGTAGATCGACAGCGGCTCGTTGAAGCTGGTGAACGTGAAGAACGCCTCGTCGCGATCGTGCTCGGTCGCAACGGTCGCCGAGCCGAGCCCCGGCAGTGTGACGCTCCGGACGGGCGTTCCGTCCAGGCGAACGACTTCGAGCCGATTCACCGCGTCCTTCAGGTAGTCGAGGACGAGATAGCTGCGCGAGATGGAAACCGCTTCGATCGCCGCGTCTTTTCTCTCGGCGACGACCGTCTTCCATCTCGCAGGCTCCGGGTTCTTCAAGTCGACCGCCACGACGCGGCCGTTCGGCGCGTCGAGAGTCGTCAGCATGTAGAGGTTGTCCCCAGCGATCTCACCAAGTGCCGTGGCGTCCTCCCCGGTCACGATGTCGACTTTCTCGAACTCGCCCGTCCGGAACCAGCGGTCGAGGTCGATCGCCCACAGGTCATTCGACGAAGTGCCGGTCCAGTAGCCGAGAACCATCCATCGCGCGTCGCGGGAGACGACGGCGAACGGACCCCAGGTCGTCGCGAGCGGCCCTTCCTTGTACTGCTCGAAGAGCACCCTGTCCTGCCGATGGTGCGTCCCGAGCTCGTGGTACTGGATCCGGGTCGAATAGGGATTCTTCACGTCCGCAAGCCGGGCGTAGAAGAACCCCTTCGAGTCCGGCGTCCAGTAGACGCTGCGGACCTTTCCGGGAATCTCGTCGGCCATCCAGGTCCCGTCGTTCACGCGCAGGACGTAGAGGGTCGTGTTCTCGTCGCCCGCGTAATAGAGGCCGAAGGCCAGCCACTCGCCATCCGGCGAAGGAGCGGAGAACGCCGGGGCGGTCAGGCCCGTCGGGTCGATCTCGTTCGCGTCGACCAGCACGCGCGGCTCACCCTCGGCCCCTTCGCGAACGAAGTAGACGGGCTGCGCCTGCGACCCTTCGCGCCGCGAGTAGAAGTAGCGGTTGAGACGCACCTCCGGAGCGCTGACACTGCCGACCTGCATCAGCGGCCGGAGTTTTTCCTCGAGCGCCTTGCGCCCGGGCAACTGCCCGAGCACCGTGCGCGTGTAGGCGTTCTGCGCGTCGGTCCATGCGCCGACCCTCGCGTCGAGCGCCTCGTTCTTCTTCCCGCCCAGCTCCGGAGCCGCGCTCCCTTCGAGCCAGCGGTACGGGTCGACGATCTCGACCTCCCCGTAACGGTCGGTCACCGGCTCCCGCGGGGTCTCGGGAACCGAGGCGGCATCCGCGCCGGCCGATGTCATCAGTACAGCCATCGCAATCATCAGAATTTTCAACTTTCGGCCTCCGGCCCTGCAATCCTCCAGGGGGTTTCCATATTCAACCCTTGGGAGTTGCGGACAAATCCAGAGGCATCCGACCACCCGTGCTGACGGGGGTCAAGGATCGCTCTCACACCTGGAAGAGACATGCGGGGGGGGGAAAGGCCACGGCGAAGCGCCGGGGGGGCCCTTTCCCCTCGGGCCCGGGCTTTAGAAGGTCCTCCCGATCCAGAAGGAAGTCTCGAACCCGCCGTCCTCGATCTCGTCGAGGTCGGTTCGCTTGGCGAAGTTCCAGTTCAGGTCGAGCCCGAACACGTTCACCGAGAGCCCGTAGCCGAACGAGGCCCGGCCGTCGACCAGCGCGCCGTCTTCCATGAACGTGAAGTCGTCCCCGTCGAACCAGGCGGCGCCGATGTCCACGAAAACCGATCCGCGGACCTGGTTGAGGGCGAAGCCCGGAAAGACGAGATAGTCGACCAGGGGGAAACGGAGCTCGATGTTCGTATAGGCGGCGCGATCGCCGATCAGCGAGCGGAAATCGTAACCACGAAGTGTATCGAGGCCTCCGAAGTAATAGAAATTCGGCACGTTGCCGTCGGCGATGGCCGCGAAGGTCCGGAACGCCAGCAGCGAGCGCGAGGTGAGCTGGAAATCCTGGCGGAAGTCGAGGACGAGGTCGGTGCTGAGCGCGCCGCCGTCCTCCATGTCGGCGTTGTAGGTGCCGGTGATCTGGTAGCGGCGCCCGGCGACGGGGCCGAAGGACTTGAACACGGTGCTGTCGCCGGTGAAGGTCGCGCTGGCGAGGGGGAACTCGTCGCTGCGCGGCTCGTAGATTCTGACGACCTCGCCCTGATCGTTGAACACCGCGCGGGGGTAGTCGATGTCGCGCAGCATGAAACCTGCGCCGAAATCGATCCGATGGTAACGGTCGAAAGGGTAGCTCATCAGGCCGATGAGAGCGGTCTGGCGATAGGCGCGCCGGATCCGCTCCAGTTCCTGGCGCTCGTAATTCACACCGACGAAGTACGTCCGGTCGTCGAAAAGGCGCACACCCCACGTGAGGCGTTTCCTCATGTCGAGGTAGAGGAAGTCGAAGTTGGCGAAGGTGGAGATCGAGTTCAGCGAAGCGATGAACCTGCGGTTGCCGAGCATGTCGCTCATGTAGATGACCGAGTTCGAGATCAGGGTCTGATCGGACTGCACGCCGGCCTGGACCTGAACGTCGTCGATGTGGAGTTTGAACCCGCCGTAAGGCTCGGTCTTCTCCGGATCGATGGCGACCTCGATCGGCGGCAGGAACGGCACGCGGTCCCCCTCGATCGCGGGCTCGGTGGGAACCGGGACGGTCTCGACCTCGAGCGTCGCCGAGGAAGTCGGGGTGATGTAGAGCTCCCACGCTCCCTTGTAATAGGAGCTGAACACGAGCTTCTCCTCCCCCTTGTCCCCGATGAAGACCACGGGCGTGAACACCCCGCCGACCACATCCGTGTACTGGCGGATGACGCCCGTCTCGAGGTCGAGCGAATAGATGTTGAAGGATGCGAAGTTCGCCGGATCGACCTCCTCGCCCTCTCCCCCCTGTTCGGCGATCTGCGAATCGAGCTGCTGCGCGAGCTCGCGCGCGGTCGCACGGACCTCGTTCTCGATCTCGGACCAGGCCGTCAGCCGGTCGGAGGAGAAGAATACCCGCTTCCCGTCGGGCGAGACCCATGCGTCGATGTCGTTCCACTCGCCCCGTGTGAGCTGGAACCGGTTCGACGGATTCGCCACTTCGAGCCGGTAGATCTTGTCGTAACCCTCGACCTCCGAGGAGTAATAGATCCAGCGGCCATCCGGCGAGAAGATCGGAGAGATGTCGAAGAACTGGTCGTTGGTGAGGTTGATGACGCGCCCGGTCTCCAGGTCGTAGAGAAACAGGTCCGCCTGGTTACCGGAGAAGGCGTGAAAGACGATCTGCCTGCCGTCGGGCGAGAAGGCCGGATTGAGCTGCTGCTCGACGTCATCGAGATGGAGCTCTGCAGCCTCCCGGTGAGTGCGTTCATGATCATCAGGTTGCGCCCGCGCTCCTTCTTGACGAAGAAGGCGATCTGATCGCCGTTCGGGCTCCACGCGATGTCCCGGCCGGCCACCGGTCCCGTCGTCATCCCCTGCGCGATGATGTACTCGTACTGGTCGGCATAGCCCGATGTGAGGTTGCGGAACAGCTTCCGCTCGGGGACGTTGAACAGGACCACGTCGAGGTCGTCCTTGTAGGTCGCCATCGCCGCG
>JBHEOL010000345.1:0-2767 GCA_046261635.1 Thermoanaerobaculia bacterium
GAAAAACAAACGGGAGGACCGGATCTCCCCTCTCGAGTGAGCCCCAGGTCCTCCCGATCCGAGTCAACTTGGTGCCTCCACTAGGACTCGAACCTAGAACCAACGGATTAAGAGTCCGCTGCTCTACCAATTGAGCTATGGAGGCGGGAAACTGAGCAACCTCGCGGCAGGAAAAGCTATTTCCGCCGCGGGCGCGGATTGTAGCGTCTGATCCCCATCCCGTAAAGGGGAGACCCAGTGGCGGAGGATCCTTTCCTCCGCTTCAGGTTCGAAGCCAGATCCTGGAATCGAACAGGGCCGCCCCCTCCCTTCCAGTTGCTACTGCGGGTTCACGCTCACGGAAGGGCCGGGCACGTGAATCGGTACCCACGGTCGCTCGGGAGAAGCGCGATACTGATAGTTACCCACAGGCAGGGGAATCGAAACGACCTGCGAATCCTCGCGATACTCGACGCGCGCGTGGAAGTCATGCAGCCGCACGGCACAATTCGAAGCGGGGAGGCCGGCGATCTCCCCCAGGGTCATCGGCAGATCGACGGGGAGATGAACGACCGCCATGAATGCCGGGGGGAGCAGATTCAACTCGACGTCGGTCCCTTCGAAAATGCGACAGACCGGAGTATGGCCCGGAGCGGATACTGCAATCGGCTGCCCAGGCGCCACACCTCGAAGCGGATAGACTCCCCTTTCCGAGGGAGAAACGACG
The DNA here is from genome assembly GCA_046261635.1 of Thermoanaerobaculia bacterium. Taxonomy (GTDB): domain Bacteria; phylum Acidobacteriota; class Thermoanaerobaculia; order Gp7-AA8; family Gp7-AA8; genus JBHEPS01. The sequence continues at coordinate 707 of JBHEOL010000345.1, forward strand.
AGCCCTCCGGCATTAACCTTCGCATGGAGCGGAGAACCCTGAGCATCGCGTGCGTGGAGGGTCGCGGTGATTCTATCGAGCGTCACCTCCGCAGCCACGTCGTCGTCAGACTCAGTGATGACCACGTTGCTCGGCGACCTCGTGACCCACCCGCCGGGAGCCGATGCGGACAACACGTAAGTTTCGGGCTCCAGTCCGAGAAAGACGGCTTCCAGCTCAGGATAGGTCGCGATGGCGGCTGTTAGAAAGCCCGACTTGGTTTTCAAATGAACCTGTACGTGCTCCCGAATCTCTCCGGAGCTTCCGCGCGCGGTAACGACCAGCCGACCGGGCGGAAGTTTCAGATGCACCTCTCCCGACTCGGCAATCTCCCTGTACACGGCGAACGCCGGCACGTAAAGACTGCTCTGCACGTCGATCCGGTACTCCCCCGGCGCGGGGAGTGAGAGCTCGAAGCGTCCATCCTTCGAGGTTTCCGCCGTGCGATAGCCGGATGGTCCCGAGAAGCGAATGTAGGCATCGGCGACGGGCCGCGTGTCTCCGCGGGTGACGAGCCCCCTCACGACGATTTCCTTCGTCTCGATTCGGACGTCGATCAGCTCTCCTACCCTGACCGCAACGGTCTCCTCGGCCGTCGGCTCCTGCTCTCCGTCTTCAAGCAGGCGCAACAGGACCGTACCTTCAGACAGTCCTTCGAATCTCGCCGAACAGTCAGCGCCCACTGGAACCTCCGATGGAGCTCGACCGCGTGGCTCCAGAGCGAGGCGCGGCCCGATCATCCCTTCACACCGCGCCACCACAACCGATAACCCGCCCGTGTCCGGCAGTTGCCACGAGTACTCGCTGGTTTCCCCTTTGACCACCCGGAAGGGCACATGATCGCTCCGGACCTCCCCTTCGTAAACTGCCGTAACGCCGTGCTCTCCGGACGGGAGGCCGCTGGCGAACCACCAGTCCGAGTAAGGCGAGCGAACGCCGCGGATCTCGAAAGAAATCGGACGAAAGCTCGCGGGACGGACCTGGATCGCCAGCTCCCCTCCCTCGACGGGTGAAGCAATCGCGATCTCCTCAGCACTCGGCGGAACGAGAACGGACGAGGGAGAATAGCCCGGGCGAATCACGCGCAGGATTCGTTCGCTACGAGCCACAGGAACGAATACTTCAACCGTAAAACGCAAAGGCCTCCTTGCGATCAGCCTCGTCCCTCGCGGGGCAGCTGCGCGCCACTCGAGAGAGCCGTCGATGGGAGTCTCGGACTCGAGGCGAACCGGTCGAGCCTCCTGGACTTCCACCGGCCCGGGCTCGATCGCTGCCACGTCGAGCGGCTCGAGACCTTCTCCATCGCACCGCACGATCCCGCTCTCGAGATCCGCCGGCCGCGCGATTCGGACCTCCTGCCCACCATCGAACTGCCCCGGCGGCTCACAACCTATTGCAGAAGACAGCGGGATGATGAGAATGAGATCGGCCAGCAACAGGATCGAGATCATAGAGAGCCTCGGAACATGGACGGTTGGTTTTCAGTCTTGGCCCAGCGTGGGGATCGCCCACGCCCATCAGCTCGTTCTGACTCATTAGAGCTTATCTCGGCGACGGCTGTGAGCGTGAATCGCCGCAACTCCTCATCTCACTGCCGTTCTCGGACCTTTGGCCGTTGCTTGAATGCGATTTCTCACAACGCCTCCCATCAGGCAGAAGTGCCCTTTGAGAGAGGAGTAGCGAAATCGAGGGAAATCCCTACCCCACCTTGCGAAAATAGTTTGGCCCTTCTGACTTCTTCTCGCCTCGCGCAAAACGGATATACGCGGAAAGCCGCGACGGAGGATGAATCCACCGCCACTGGATTCTGCCACTCACCCCCGTCGCAGCTCGATCTCCCATCTCCGGAGGTAATCGGCGCCCGAGTAGAGCGTCATCACCAGGGCGAGACGGTGGAGCCAGAGGAGCAGCGGCGTCGTGAGCGGCGCGATGAACGTGTTCGAGGCGATCGTGGCCGCCAGCACGACGACCTGGACGATCGTCGAGACTTTTCCGGCGATCGATGGCGGGAACCGCCGGATG
>JBHEOL010000346.1:0-21979 GCA_046261635.1 Thermoanaerobaculia bacterium
CGTCTACCAGCAGTCGCTCGCCCAGGTGTGGAGTGGCGAACCCTACGAGCGCTTTCGGGCCGAGCTCCGGAGAATCATGGACGAGGGAACTTCGTGGCAGCACGACCCCTCGAGCGATCGAACGGTCGACGCGAAATGCGGCATCGGAGGAGAGTGCCCGATCCGGAGCTTCTATTACCGGCCGGATGTCGAGTTCTTCAAGGCGATGGCGGGGGGAAACAGAAGGCAGAAGGCAGAAGGCAGAAGGCAGAAGTAAGAGCAAAGGCGCAGAGTGCCGGGCCTTTACTTCTGCCTTCTGCCTTCTGCCTTCTGCCTTTCCTTCTGCCTTTCCTCCTGCCTTTCCTTCCTCCTCGTCCCAATCTTCTTCACGATCTCGAACTCTTCTTTCGTCAGGGGGGTCACCGACAGGCGGCTCCCCTTCCGGAGGATCTCCATGTTCTCGAGGCCGGGGGTTTCGCGGAGCTCGGCGAGGGGAATGGTGCGGGGAAAGCGCTCGACGAAAGCGATCTCGACGCTCGACCACTTCGGGTCGGCCGGATTGCTTTCCGGATCGTGGTACTTGTGCCCCTTCCGGAACTGGTACGGATCGGGGTAGGCTTCGCGCTCGACGCGGGCGATTCCGGTCGCCCCGGAGGGATCGGCGTTGGACGCGTAGAAGACGACACCATCTCCCTTTTTCATCGATCTCATGAAGTTTCTCGCCTGGAAATTGCGCACCCCTTCCCAGCCGGTCGCGCCGTCTTTCTCGAGCGCTTCGATCGAATACGCGGAAGGTTCGCACTTGAGCAGCCAGTGTTGCTTCGCCATGGAGAGATTCTAGCCGAACCGCGGCCGGCGGCCGGAGAGTGGACCGTCGAGTCGCATCCAACCCGCTGTACAATCCCGGTCAGATGGACGAGTCGAAGGAGAAGGGTGAAGGGGTAGTGGCCGTTCCGGCTCCCTCCCCTCACGGCCCAGCCACCGACAAGCCCACGGGCAAGTATCTGGCGGCACTTTCCCTCGTTGCCCTCGGCGTCGTCTACGGGGACATCGGAACGAGCCCGCTCTACGCATTCAAGGAATGCTTCCACGGCGTCCACGCCGTCGCGCCATCGCCCGCGAACATCCTCGGCGTCCTCTCGCTCATCTTCTGGGCGCTGGTGATCGTCATCTGCATCAAGTACCTCGGTTTCATCCTGCGGGCCGACAATCGGGGTGAAGGCGGGATCATCGCGCTCATGTCGCTGGTCGTCCCGAGCGCGAGGACGCAAGGTAGGAAGCGGACCGGATTGCTTCTCGTCATCGGCCTTTTCGGCGCCGCGCTTCTGTACGGGGACGGAATGATCACCCCGGCGATCTCGGTCCTTTCCGCGGTCGAGGGACTCGAGATCGCCGCACCGGCGGTCCACCAGTTCATCATTCCGATCACCATCGCGATCCTGATTGCGCTCTTCTCCCTGCAGAAGCGCGGAACGGGCGGCATCGGGAAGGTATTCGGGCCGGTGACACTCGTCTGGTTCACGACGCTGGCGCTGCTCGGCGTCTATCAGCTCATTCAGACGCCTTCGGTCGTGCGCTCGGTCAATCCGCAATGGGCCGTCACGTTTTTCATCGACAATGAGCTGCGCGGCTTCCTTGTGCTCGGGTCGGTCTTCCTCGTCGTCACGGGAGCCGAAGCGCTCTATGCCGATATCGGTCACTTCGGAATCCGGCCGATCCGGCTCACCTGGTTCGGGCTCGTCTTTCCCGCGCTGCTTCTCAACTATTTCGGCCAGGGCGCCTTGCTGCTCCGCAACCCGGAAGCGGCCGTCAATCCGTTCTACAACATGGGACCTACCTGGGCTCAGATTCCGATGATCGTCATCGCGACTGCGGCGACCGTCATCGCGTCTCAGGCGGTCATTTCAGGCTCCTTCTCACTGACGCGCCAGGCGGTCCAGCTCGGATATCTCCCGCGGCTCCAGGTCGAACATACTTCGGCCAAACAGATCGGCCAGATCTACGTTCCTGCGGTCAACTGGGCTCTTGCCGTTGCCTGTATTGGCCTCGTGATCGGGTTCGGCTCCTCCAGCCGTCTCGCGGCGGCATACGGAGTCGCCGTCACGACCGACATGGTCTTCACGACCATCCTGTTCGCGGTCTTCCTCAGAAAGCGTTGGCAGTGGGGACTTCCGCTCGTGGTTCTGACTACCGTCGGGTTCCTCATCGTCGACCTCTCGTTCTGGGGAGCGAACATCGTCAAGGTGCCCGACGGCGGCTGGTTCCCCCTCGTCGTTGCCGGACTCGTCTTCATCCTCATGACGACCTGGTATACAGGGCGCCGCATCCTCAACGTCCGCATCGGCGAGGGTAGGCTCTCGGACGCGCTCTTCGTTTCCTCGGTCGAAAAGCACCCGCCGATCCGGGTCCCGGGAACCGCCGTCTTCATGGATCGGACTCCCGATGCAACCCCTCACGCGCTCCTTCACAACATCAAGCACAACAAGGTGCTTCACAACAGGGTTCTCCTGCTGACCATCACCAACGAAGAAACTCCTCACGTGGAGACTGCCCGCCGCCTCGAGGTCACCCCTCTCGGCCACGGGCTCTATCGGGTCATCGCCCGTTTCGGTTTCATGGAGGACCCGAACGTCCCCAAGATTCTCCAGATGATCGATCACTCCGATCTCGCCGGGGTCGACCTCAATCCGACTCAGGTCTCCTACTTCCTCGGCAGGGAGACCCTCATTCCGTCGAAGAGACCGAACCTGAAGGGAATGGCGATCTGGCGCGAACGCCTGTTCGCCTGGATGTCGAAGAACTCGACGCCGGCGACTCGCTACTTCCGGATCCCGCCCAACCGGGTCGTGGAGATGGGAGCTCAGATCGAGCTCTGAATTGCTGCGGGGTTCCCATTTGCCGGCGGAAGACGGAGGCTGAAGCCTCCGCCACTGGGTTCCCTAGGGCTGGCTGGCCGGTTCGGCGGTCTCGGGAATCTCGATCGGCCCGTCCTTCAGGTCCTCGCGAATCATCAGGTCGAGGAACATCTCCCGAACTCCGGCCTTGCCGCTCGCGCGGAATCTCCGCCTCACCTCCGCCGGCCGGAGTCTCACACCCGTCATCGCTTCGAGGTACTGACAGAAAACGACGGCGCGGCTGCGAAAGGAGATGATGAGAATCAGCAGCAGGATGGCCGCGAATGCGAGTAGAAGTACTCCACCGATCCCCTGGAGCTGAAAGATCGATTCTGAATTCATCGGCAGCCTCCCCGGAGGCGATCTTATAACGGAGCGGCGTCAACGGAGCGTGAACCCCTCGTTCCTTTCCCCTCAGACGGTCCGCAGATTGGTCCGGCGATGCTTTTCGGACGGCTCGTCGAGCGGGATGGACTCGATTCCGCGAAGGGACCGGTAGGCCGCGAGGCCTTCGGCGATGATCCGGATCGCACGGCGCAGATGTTCCGCCTCGAGGACGTAGGCGATCCGGATCTCGTTCGTTCCGAGGCCCGGGGTCGCGTAGAAGCCGGTCGCCGGGGCGACCATCACGGTCTCGCCGTCGATCGAGAACTCGGACAGGAGCCAGGCTGCGAAGTCGTCGCTGTCGACCACCGGGAGGCGGGCGATGAAGTAGAACGCCCCCTCCGGCTGGAGGAGGAACACGCCCGGGATCTGGTTCAGCCCTTCGAAAAGGACGTCGCGCCGCTTCCGGTACTCGGAAACCACCCCATCGAAGTAGTCCTGGTCGAGATCCCGCGCCCCGAGGGCGATTTGCTGCGCGATTCCGGGCGCCGAGAGCCGGCCCTGGGCCATGCGAAGCGCCGCTTCCGATGCGGCCTGGTTGCGCGTGACGAACATTCCGAGCCGGATTCCGCAGACGTTGTAGCGCTTGGAGAGCGAGTCGGCGACGATGACACGATCCTCCATTCCTTCCAGGGTGAGGGCACTGATCGGCCGCCGGCCGTCGTAGGCGAATTCGCGGTAGACCTCGTCCGAGATCAGAAACAGATCGTGGCGGCGGCAGAACCCGGCGACCTCGGAGAGCTCCTCGGCCGTATAGACGGTTCCGGTCGGGTTGTTCGGATTGCAGATCAGCACCGCGCGGGTCCGCCCGCTCACCGCGCTCTCCCACAGATGCATCGGGGGAAGGTGAAATCCGTCGCGTCCGCGGCTGGTCACGGGGACGAGGCGGACCCCGGCCATCGCTGCAAATGCCGAGTAGTTCGTGTAGAAGGGCTCGATGACGATGACCTCGTCACCGGGGTCGCACGTGGCCATCAGCGCGAACAGCAGCGCCTCGCTCCCTCCGGTCGTCGCGAGCAGACCCGCATCGCCCAGCGGAATGCCCTGGCTCTGGTAGTAGTCGCGGACCGAGTCGAGGAACTCCGGTGTTCCGGTCGAGGGGGTGTAGCAGAGAACGCGGTCGCGGATCTCCCCGAGCCGGTCCGCGATCTCGCGCGGGGTCGGCAGATCGGGCTGACCGATGTTGAGGTGAAGGACGCGAATCCCGCGCCGTTTCGCCTCGTCGGCATGAGGCGCGAGCCTCCGGATCGGCGACGCCGGCATCGCCTTCCCTCGCGTTGAGATCTCGCGGCTCATCGGCTATTTCTTTCGCGCCGGCGCCTTGCGCGAGCTCTTCTTCGCGGCGCCCTTCTTCGCAGTTCCCTTCTTCGCTGTGCTCTTTTTCGCCGCGCTCTTCTTCGCCGTGCTCTTTTTCGCGGCGCTCTTCTTCGCGGCGCTCTTCTTCGCGGCGCTCTTCTTCGCGGTGCTCTTCTTCGCGGTGCTCTTCTTCGCCGTGCTCTTCTTCGCGGCGCTCTTCTTCGCGATGCTCTTCTTCGCGGTGCTCTTCTTCGCGATGCTCTTCTTCGCGGCGGACGGCTTCGCCGCTTCCGCTTCGCCCTCGCCGGACCCGGCCGCTTCGCGGTTTTCCGCCGCGGCTTCGAGCATCTGCTCCATGGTTCCCTGCCGCTGTTCGGCGCGACGCGTCAGCTCGTCCTGGACGTGCGCCATTTTCTCCTTGTGGAACTTCTGGACGATGTCCTCACCCTGCCGCTCGCGTCCCTTGACCTTGTACTGCCCGGGATTGACGTTCTGGTACTTGCTCATCGATCCTCCGCTTTCGAATCTACGCCTGGTGGAAATGGAGCGGGATTCCCGAGTTGGAACGGGCGGGCAGGCCGCTGCTGACATCGACTGCTGTGCGCCATCCGCCTTCTCGAGCTCGATCCCGACGGCCGGGATGATCCTCTCCGGGTTCCTTTCTGCTGTGCCAAAGCCGTGCCGGACGAGATCGCCATCCGTACAATTCAGGGGTGGCCGAGACGCGGAAGATTCTGCACGTCGACATGGACGCGTTCTACGCGTCGGTCGAACAGCGCGATCGTCCCGAGCTGCAGGGCCGGCCCGTGATCGTCGGATGGGCCGAGGGGCCGCGCGGAGTCGTTTGCGCAGCCTCGTATGAGGCGCGCGCCTTCGGCGTCCGCTCCGCGATCCCGATCGCCCGCGCAAGACGGCTCTGCCCCGATGGCGCCTTCGTGAAGCCCGATTTCTCCCGCTACAAAGCCGTCTCCCACCAGATCCGCGAGATCTTCCTCCGCCACACACCCCTGGTGGAGCCACTGTCGCTCGATGAGGCCTACCTCGACGTCACGCATGAAACGACCGGCCTTCCCTCGGCAACCGAGACCGCCATCCGGATTCGCGAGGAGATCCGCGAGGAGACAGGCCTCACCGCTTCGGCTGGCGCCGCACCGAACAAGTTCCTCGCGAAAATCGCTTCCGACTGGAAAAAGCCCGATGGCCTTTTCGTGATCAAGCCGGCCCAGGTCGACGCCTTCCTCGCCACGCTCCCCGTTCAGCGCCTTCCGGGGGTAGGCTCCGCCACCGAGCAGCTGCTCACCTCGCACGCCGTTGCCACCGTCGGCGACCTCCGAGCGATCGACCGCGCCGATCTGAACCGATGGCTCGGCAAGTTCGGCGACCGCCTCTGGGAGCTCGCCCGCGGCATCGACGATCGCCCCGTCGTCCCCGACAGGAAGGCAAAGCAGATTTCCTCGGAAACCACCTTCGACCACGATCTCCCGCTGGAGGAGGTCATCCCTCACCTGAAGGAGCAGTGCGACCAGGTCTGGGATGCGCTGACGCGGAGGGACCGTATCGGCCGAACCGTCACGGTGAAGCTCCGCACGGGAGACTTCGTCACGGCAACTCGCCAGACGACTCCCCAGGCGCTTCCGTCTTCCGCGGACGATCTGATGTCGGTCGCTTCGGAGCTTCTCGAACGGTTCGCGTTTGCCGAGGGAAGCCGGTACCGCCTCGCCGGCGTCGGCGTCTCGAATTTCCTCGACGAGATGGAGGAGAGGCAGCCGCGGCTGTTCTAACCAAGGCAGAAGGCAGAAGGCAGAAGTAAAGGCGAAAGGCGGAAGGGTCGTCATCCTGAGTGAGCGGCGCGGTAACCTGGTCATCGCCATGAGGGTGAGCGCGAACGAAGGATCTCAGAATGCGAAGACCGCGTTGGCTGGGGCGGGGGAAACGGGCAGGTGGCAGGATCCTGCCATTCTGAGATCCTTCGGTCGCGCCCACCCGCTGCCCGGGCTCGTTCATATTCGCGGCGCTCCCTCAGAGGCTGTGAAAGCCTCTCAGGATGACCGGGGGTGTTGCCGTTGCTCTTACTTCTGCCTTCTGCCTCCTGCCTTCTGCCTTGTCTTCTGCCTTGTCTTCCGGCTTGTTTCTAGACTTCGATGCGGTGGAGGCGCTCGACTGCGGCGGCGACGATCTCGGAGTGATCGAATGCGAGCTCGGGAAGGGCCTTGATCGGGAACCACCGCACGCTGGCTGTGTCGTCGGCCGCCCTCTCGTTGAGGGGCTTCCTCGCGACGCCCATGAAACCGATGCTGATCGTGTGTCCGCGAGGGTCGCGATGCGGATCGCCGAAGGCGCGGAACTGCCAGAGCTCGATCCCTTCGATGCCGCACTCCTCCTTGAGCTCGCGCGCGGCGGCCGCCTCGATCGGCTCCATCTCGTCCACGAAGCCTCCGGGGAGCGCCCACGATCCCTTGAAGGGGTCCCGCGCCCGCTGGACGAGCAGGATTTCCCAAGCCTCCCCGGCGTGCCGGAACAGGGCGATGTCGGCAGTCACCGCCGGGCGCGGGTGATCGTAGACGTACTTCTCCTCACTCATGAAACCGCCTTCTGCTTGATCGAAAGGGTGAGCCGGAATTTCGCGACCGGCTCGGCGCCGGAGAGCGAAGGAACCGTGGCCGTCACGTGTACCGGCATGTGCTCCCTCTGTCCGGACGATCGGGCCAGGGCGACGAGCTCCCGGATCTCCTGCCCTTCGAGGCAGGTGAATACCACATCGTCCTCCGGCCGTTTGAGAAAATCGGCGTGGATCTCGCCGAAGATCAGGGACATCCCGCCCCCCGATTCTTCGATGGCTCGCATCGCGGCGAGACCTCCGGCGACGTCGGCTCCGATGCAGAGGGCGCCGAAGTACATCGAGCCGAGGTGGTTTCTCGTGCGCCTGCGCAGCCGGATCGAGACGACCGTGCGCCCTTCATTGAGCTCGAGTACCACGGGCCGGGCGTAGTAGAGAAGCGGAACTTTGAAAAAAGACCAGAGGCGAACCCTGAGCGTTTCGCGCCACAGCATGCAGCCGTATCGTATCAGCGTCGAGGGGGCACGGCCGGGAGTTTTCGCCAGGCGGCCGTGGTCTGGCTTCATCAACCGCGGCCGTGCGCCACAGAGCCCGATCGCCCTGAACGCGCTGAATCTGGTTTCCAGCGGCTCCCGGATGCCGCTATTGCCCGCGATTTCGGGCAGCGGTTGATGAAGCCGAACCGCGGCCACCTCGGGAAATATCTCCCCCGGGGTCTCGTTATCGAAGAGCGATTCCTCGGAAAGGGAGACCCATTGATGAAAGCCGGCCGAAACGAGCTCTGCCCCTGCGGCAGCGGAAAGAAATCGAAACACTGCTGCACGGGACGAGCTCCCGAGAGGGAAAAGATGCGCGGGATCGTGTTGGTCGCCGCTCCTCTGCTGCTGCTGGCCGCCATTGGCGTCTTCGCAGCTCTCCGAAGCGGTGAGGAGCCCGCCCGAAGGGCCACGGCAATCCCCGCACCCACCGCCGCGACCTCGACCACGCCGGCACCGCAGCCGCCGGGACCCGCGCCCGCCGGAAAGGTGTGGGACACCGACCACGCTCACTGGCACGACGTGGCGGCGCCGATCGAGATCCAAGGCCCGTCGGGCAATCCGGCGATTCAGCTGGACGGGACGAATCTCCGGGTCGACTCGAAGACGCTCGAAGGTCTCATGGGACCCGGATCCGGCGCGAGCCCGAAGGCGATCGCCCCTCCCGGAAAGATCTGGTCGGCCGAGCACAATCACTGGCACGACGATCCGAACGCTGCGCTCCCCAAGGAGGGCGCCGCCGGACCGGATGGGACGGTCTGGTCGGCCGAGCACAATCACTGGCACCGCGCTGACGGCACGGCGGCCCCGGTGCAGCCTCCGGCCCCGGGCAAACCGTAAGCCCTCGAGGCTCCCCAGGGAACCTAGGGAAGCCGCGAGTCCTGAGGGGTTTCCGACCGCGAGCGCCCTTTCGCCCGGACATAGGGAAGGGTGGCGCGGTCGTAGATCGGAATGGGGAGGTGGCGCATGACGGCCATCAGCGCGCGCATCGGCCAGGGGAAACTGTAGACTCGGCGGCGCGATTCGATCGCGTCGGCCATCAGCCGCGCGGCGCGGTCCGGTTCCATCAGCATCGGCATCCGGAACCGGTTCTTTGCCGTCATCGGAGTGCGGATGAAGCCGGGGTTGATGATCCCCACGTGGACCCCGCGCGGGGCCAACTCGACTCTGGCCGCTTCGAGAAGCGCCTGCATCGCCGCCTTGCTCGCCGAGTACGCTCCGCTTCCGGGGAGCCCCCGAAAACCGGCCAGCGAGGCGATGCCGTAGAACGATCCGCTCCGCCGCTCCACCATGGCCGGGAGAACGGCCGCCATCAGGTTCATCGTCCCTTCGACGTTGACGCGGAAGATCCGCTTCGCCTCCTCGAGCTCGAAGCGTGCGGCCGAGGTGGGAGCGCTCACTCCCGCATTTGCGACGGCGAGATCGATGATCCTCCAGTCGGACTCGGCCGAGCGGACGGCCCGCTCGACCTCCTCCGGCGAGGTGACGTCGCATTCGAGAGCCAGGGCCTCGCCGCCGTTCTGCGCGATCTCCATCGCGGTCTCCTCGAGCAGGTCTTTCCGCCGCGCCAGCAGGGCCACCCGCCATCCCCGCCTCGTGAGCTCGAGCGCGAGCTCGCGGCCGATGCCGCTGGATGCGCCAGTGATCAGAGCTGTCTTCATGGACGAAGTATAGAGGAGCCGGCCCTCCCGCCCCTCTCTTCTACAATCTGCTTCGATACCGACTACGTCCTCGTCCCCGGCGCGAAGGGGGACGAAGCGGTCCGCGCTCTCACGGACGACGGGCACGAGCGGATCACTTGAGCCGGGGAAGGGTGACGCCCGCCTCGAGTGCCCCGCGGAAGAGATCGCCCTTCTTCGCGAGTCGGGCCGGCATCGTCCTCAAATTGAATTTCCCCGGGTCGAGCCTCCGGGTCACCTCGCTCCACTCGAGAGGAGCCGAGACGGGAGCGCCGTCCGCCGCGCGAGGCGAATAGGGCGCGACGATCGTCTTTCCATACCCGTTCTGCAGGCAGTCGAGATAGAGCCGCCCTTTTCGCTTCGAGAGCGCTCGTTCGGTCGTGAAGTCTTCCACACGCGAGGCGACGGCCTCGCCGATCGTGCAGGCGAAATCGACTGCTTCCTCATGGGTGTGGCCGGGCGAGAGAGGGACGAGGATGTGGATTCCCCGCTTCCCCGAGGTCTTCGGCACGCTCGGCAGCTCGAGTTTCTCGAGAAGGCGCCGGAAGACGAGGGCTGCCTCGATCGCCTGCTCGATCCCCTTTCCCTTCGCCGGGTCGAGGTCGAACACGATCCAGTCCGGCTGCTCGAGGTTCTCCCCGCGCGAGGACCACATGTGCGTGGTGAGCACCGAGTGTTGCGCGAGCCATCGAAGCGCGGCGGGAGAGTCGGCGACGAAATGGCGGACCGACCGCTTGCTCGTCCGTGTCGGCGTCTCGATCAGAGTCATCCACGGCTCGGCTTCCTTTCCGATGTTCTGCTGAAACCACGATCCCTTGTCGATCCCGTCGTTCCAGTGCTCCATCGCCAGAGGGCGATCCTCGAGCGCCGCGATCATTGCCGGCGCCACCGCGTCGTAGTAATCGGCCACCTCGCGTTTCGTGATTCGGTCTCGCGGATAGAGAACCCGGTCGGGAGAGGAGAGCTTCACGACCGAGGCATCAGCCATCCCCTTCCCATCCGACCCTCCCTTTTTCCGCGAAGGAGCCTTTGGAGGACTCTTCTTCTTCGCGGCCGCGGTCTTCCGGCTCGTCGTCGTCTTCTTCTGCATCACCTCTCCTGCCTTCTTCGCGGAGGTTTCCGGCCGCTCCCGCCGGCAGTCCCAGGGGGACTTGTCGGGGCGAAACCCGAGGAACGAGGGATGGCGCAGTTTCCCGTCGTCGGTCCACTCGGTGAAGCGGACCTGCGCGACGAGCTGAGGCTCGACCCAGCTCGCTCCCTTGAGCCGCGGTGCGCCTTTGACCTGAGGGCGCTCGACCTTCGCCGCTCCGAGCTCCTTCTTCAGCTCGACTCTCTGCCTCGAAGAGAAGCCCGTCCCTACCCTTCCCGCATAGACCATCTGCCCGTCATCGACATAGCCGAGAAGAAGCGATCCGAGCTCCCGGTCGGAGTGCGTCGACGGAGTGAATCCGATGACCGCCAGCTCCTGCGCGTTGACCGCCTTCAGCTTGATCCACGCCTTCGATCGGCGGCCCTCGTAGACCGATCCTTTCCGCTTGGCGATCAGTCCCTCGTGGCCCTGCTGCGACGCTTCCCGGAGAAGATCCTCCGGGTCGCCTCTCAATTGCTCCGCCAGACGGATCACGCCCCGCTTGGTACCGCGTCCGATCAGTCCGATCAGGGCCTTGCGCCGCTCCTCGACGGGAAGCTCGCGCAGGTCCGCTCCCTCGAGCCACAGGAGATCGAAAGCGACGAACACCGTTCGGTCGTCGAGCTCTCCTTTCTGCAGAAGCTGGAAGCGGGAGACGCCGCGTTCGTCGAGAGCGACGATCTCGCCGTCGAGCACCGCCTCCTTCGCGGCGAGCTTCGACAGCGCAGCGAGAACGTGAGGGAACCGCGGTCCGAGGTCGAGCGCGTTTCTCGACCATGCTTTCGCTTCGCCGTCCGAGATCGCGGCGATGGCGCGGAACCCGTCGTACTTGATCTCGTAGAGCCAGGCGCCCGGATCGGGAGGAATCCCCGACACGAGCGTCGCCAGCATCGGCGGAGACATCGTCTCCAGAAGAGTGCGCGGAGAGCGTTTCGTTCGGGGCATAGGGCGCCTGCGTGTGCGCGGAGGATGCCACAGCGGAAAGCCCGATCACAACGGGCCCTCAATCGGATGCCATCGGGCGGGTTTGCCATTATCAACCGGACGCCTGCCCCCCCGGCCGGTAGAATGAATGATCGCCCCATGCACACCCGAAAGGAGGCACTGCGATGGCACACAGATTCGTCGTTCAATGTCGCCCGAACGACCCGGACGGCTTCGACTACCGCTGGATCGATCAGATTCTTGGAAGTGACCTCGCGGACCTCCAGCCGAAGCTGCTCGAGCCGGGAGTCTGGCTGCTCGAAGGGGATGAAGCGAAATGGGCGCGCCACATCCTCCAGACGCTGACGATGCGACTCGAGGAGAACAGCTTCGACGCCACGATGTCGATGCGGGTCCGATCGCTGATCGACCCGCTCGATCAGGCCTCGTGGCCCTCCTCGCCCGGGCCCAACATGGACGAAGATCTCGATGAACTGCTGCTGCGCCACGAGGTCGTCGGACGGGAGGGCTAGGGGCGAGGGGCGAGGGAAATACAAAAGCGGTGGGCTGTTGATTTTGACTTCCCTAGCCCCTAGTCCCTAGCCCCTAGCCCCTCGCATAAAACCCTTTGCCGCTCGCGACGAGCTTCTCCATCGCGGGCGAGGGATTGAACCGCTCGCCGTGCCGGGCGGCCAGATCCTTCAGTTTCTGCGCGACGAACCCGACACCGATCCGGTCGGCGTAGCGGACGAGGCCGCCCCGGAACGGTGGGAACCCCGTCCCCATGATCATCGCCAGGTCGACGTCCGCCGCCGACGCGGCGACACCCTCCTCGAGGATCCGTGAGGCCTCGTTGATCATGACGAACACCATGCGATCGACCATGTCATCGCTGCTTCCGGCCCTGGGAGAGGAAACTCCGAGAAGCGGATAGACGGCCGGGTCGGGATCTCCCCTCTTACCTTCCTTCCACTGATAGACGCCGCGTCCGTTCTTCTTGCCGAAGCGCTTGTCGGCGAGCAGCTTTTCGACCAGAGGCGACGGCGGCATGCGGTCGCCGAAGGCTTCGCCCATGACGAGGGCGGCCTTGCCGGCGACGTCGATGCCGACTTCGTCCAGCAGGGCGAGGGGCCCGAGGGGCATTCCGAAGGCGACCATCGCTCTGTCGATCGACTCGATCGTGTTTCCTTCAGCCACCAGGTAGCCCGCCTCGTTGAGGTAAGGGCCGAGAATCCGGTTGATGATAAAGCCGGGCGCGTCGTTGCAGACGACGATGGTCTTTCCGAGTCTTCGTCCGAATGCGGCGATGGTCGCCACGGTCTCCTCGGAGGTCTCCTTTCCGCGGATCACTTCGACGAGCGGCATCTTGTCGACGGGGCTGAAGAAGTGCATGCCGACGACGTTCTCGGGGTGGCTCGCGGCGGAGGCGATGCGCGATATCGGGATCGTCGAGGTGTCGGTCGCGAAGATCGCACCCGGCTTCGCCACGGCCTCGAACTCCTCGAGGACCTGCTGCTTGATCTCGAGCTTCTCGAGCACTGCCTCGACGACGACGTCGATATTGTCGAAGCCCGTCCAGTCGAGTGTCGAGGTGATGGTCGCGAGCTTGCGACTCATCTCGTTCCTGGTCATCCGGCGCCGATCGACCTTCTTCTTCCAGACTCTGGCGGCAGACTTCATCCCTGAAGCGAGAGCATCCCAGTTGATGTCCTTGAGGCGGACCGGCACTCCGGCCTTGTCGACGATCGCCTGCGCGATTCCGCCGCCCATCAGTCCGGCGCCGAGGACACCTGCGGAGTCGACCTGCCGCGGCGGCGGGCCCTGGGGTTTCTTGGCTTCCTCGATCATGAAGAAAAGCCGAACCAGGTTGCTCGCCACGTCGGTCATGGCGACTTTCGCGACCTCCTGCACCTCGGCTCTGAGGCCAGCCTCGTACCCTTCGCTGAAGCCCGTCTCCATCGCATGGATCGCGGCGAGGGGCGCGGGATAATGCCCCCCCGTCTTCTCGCGGACCGAGGAGCGAGCCTTCGAGAAAATGACCTTCCTGCTGATGGGGTTTCCCTCGATGTAGAACTTCGTGCGGCTCGACTCGAGCCCCCGTTTGCGGCCCATCGTGCGCGCATACTGCCTGGCGGCGTCCATCAGGATGGCTGGAGCCACGACATCGTCGACGATGCCGGTGCGTTTCGCTCGTTTCGGGTCGAGCGTTTTTCCCGTCAGGATGAGATCGAGGGCGGCGGGGATGCCGATGATGCGGGGGAGGCGGGTCGTGCCGGTCCAGGCGGGGAAGATGCCGAGCTTGGTTTCCGGAAGCCCGATCTGCGACTTGGGGCTGTCGGACATGATGCGGTAGTCGCAGTTGAGGGACAGCTCGGTGCCGCCGCCGAGACAGACGCCGTCGATGGCGGCGACGGTAATCTGGGGCAGCTTCGAAAGCCGGGTGAAGACCTGCTGGCCGTGGCGGACGAATCGGGCGGCTTCTTCCCCGGTGGCGATCGAGCCGAACTCCTCGAGATCGGCACCCGCGATGAAGACGCCGGGCTTGCTCGAGGCGATCACGACCACGCGCAGCTCGCGCATCGATTCGAGCTCGGCGAGAATTCCATCGAGCTGATCGAGAACGGAGCTCGAGAACTTGTTGACCTTCTCGCCCGGCAGATCGAACCAGAGCACAGCGCTATCGCCATCGGGCTCGAGCCGGAAAGCGGGCGTGGCGGGTGCTTCGGTCACGGACATGGGATCTATCTCCTCGAATCAGCCTGCCTATGCGCTCTCGCCCGGCTCGTCGGCATACATGGCGTCGATGAGCGCTCGATATTTCTTGTCGATATTTTTCCGCTTCACCTTGAGCGAAGGGGTGATCTCGTCCTCGTCGATCGAGAAGTCGCGCGGGAGCAGGACGAACTTCCGGATCTGTTCCTGCCTCCCCAGCTGACTGTTGAAATGGTCGATCTCTTTCTGGACGATCGCGCGGATCCTCTCGTCGGCCACCATCTCTTCGCTGGAAGCGAACTCGATGCCCATATTCCTGGCTTCCCGCTCGAGACGCTCGAAGTTCGGCACGATCAGCGCGGCGATGAACTTGCGGCGGTCGCCCAGCAATACAGGTGTGCTGACGTAGGGCGAGGTCTTCAGCAGGTTCTCGAGCGGCTGCGGCGCGATGTTCTTTCCGTAAGCGTTGACGATGATGTCCTTCTTCCGATCGGTGATTTTCAGGAAGCCGTCCTCGTCGATCAGTCCGATGTCGCCGGTGTAGAACCACCCCTCGCTATCGATCGCCTTCTCGGTCGCCTCGTCATTGTTGAAATACCCCCGCATGACGTGCGGGCCGCGGGTCAGGATCTCTCCATCCTCGGCGATCTTGACCTCGACGCCCGGGATCGGCTTTCCAACCGTGCCGATCCGCCGCGCCTGGGGCGAGTTCGCCGCGATCACGGGCGAGGTCTCGGTCAGCCCGTACCCTTCGTAGATCTCGATTCCCGCGCCGATGAAGAAGGCCGCGAGCTCCGGTGAGAGCGGCGCTCCGCCGGAGATGATGAATTTGATCCGCCCCCCGAGGCGATCGAGGATCTTCCGGAACACCAGCCGGTCCGCGATCGCGGCTTTCCATGCGAGGCCCGTCGGCAGCGGCTTCCCCTCGATCACATAGGGGAGCCTCTCCTGCGCGACACCGAGCGCCCACCGGAAGATCTTCTGACGCGCCGCGGGAGCCTGGGCGACCGTCTCGAGGATGCGCCCCTGCATCTTCTCGAACAGCCTCGGCACGGCCGCGAAGTAGTGAGGCCGCACCTCCTGCATGTTGTCGGCGACTTTCGTCACGTCCTCCGCGTAGGCGATCGTCGCGCCCCGGAAAAAGTAGGCGAAGTCGACCGTCCGTTCGAGGATGTGGGAGAGCGGAAGAATGTTCAGGGCGATCTCTCCCGCACCGAGGCCGTAAGGGTCGATCGAGCTCACGACGTTGCTCGTCAGGTTTCCGTGCGTCAGCATCGCCCCTTTCGGGTTTCCCGTCGTCCCCGAGGTGTAGACGATCGTCGCGAGATCCGAGGACTTTCGTTCCCTCAGAGCCTTCTCGAAGAACCCGGTCCCCTCCTCGTCCTCCATCGCCTTCCCCCGGGCCAGCGCTTCGTCCAGGAAGATCGTGTTCTCCGGCAGTTCCCCGGCCGGGTCCATCAGGATGATCTGCCGGATCGAAGGACAGTGCTTGCACACATCTTCGATCTTCGCGAGCTGGTCGGCGTTCGACACGAACACGACCACCGCGCCCGAGTCGTTCAGGATGTACTCGATCTGCCACGCGAGGAGGGTCGGATAGATCGGGACCGAGACGGCGTTGGCCGTCAGAATCGCGAAGTCGGCCTGCGACCACTCCGGACGGTTCTCCGAGAGGATCGCGACCCGGTCGTCCTTCTTCACCCCCATCGTGCGCAGGGCGAGCGAGAGATGCCTCACGCGCCGGGTGAATTCATCGACCGTGATCTCCTGCCATCGCCCGTCCGCTTTGTACATCTGAGCCGCGGGCCGCTCGATTTTCGCACTCTCCAAAAAGATCTCGTTCAGGGTCTGCGTCGCCATGCCTCACCTCACGCTCGGAGTCGGTCCGGAGAATATAGTTCACTCTCGCGGCCAGGCGCCAATTACCGGCGCCTCCCATATCCTCCAGAGACTGTTAAGTGAGCCCTCGCAGAATCAGGTGGGCGATCGTTCCGCTGTAACGGAGTGGAGGCTCCGCTTTCTCCGAGAGAATCCAGGTCGTCATCATCTCGTCCAGCATGCCGAACAGCGCGTTCGCGACGATCTGCGGGTTGGCGATCGGCCGAAACTCCCCCTGGCGGACGCCCTCCTCGAGAACCGCGCAGATCACCTGCAGATATTCACCGAGCTCTTCACGGGAGATCAGGCTGATGAACTTCAGGCTCTGCCTCAGTTCCACCTGGAGGACGACCGCCAGCGCGCGGTCCGAGCCCATCGTCCTGAAGTGATACTCGACGATCGTCCTGATCTTTGCTTCTGAGCCCGCGACCTGGTCGAGCTCCCGCCGCAACCCGGCGAGAAACACCCCCGACTGCTCCCGGAAGATCGAGATCAGCAGGTCTTCCTTCCCCTCGAAATAAAGGTAAATCGTCCCATCGGCCACCCCCGCGGCCTTCGCCACGTCGGAGACCCTTGCGTTGAAGTACCCGGTCCGGGCGAATACCTCGACGGCGGCGCGGAGAATGCGCTCCCGTTTGCCCGTGCCCGGGAAGACGTCGAATTCGGGGTGGGCGAGGGTGTCCATGGCTGAATGAATGGTCATTCATTACGGACTCGCGGTCAAGGGGGAGGGCGATAGGACGAATAGGACCATTGGGACCAATAGGACGAATAGGTAGGACGGGCGGGGGGAGCCGACCTTCATTGAGAGCCGCAGCCCTGCCCGATGTCATCGTCCCTCGCCGGCAGTGCTATTCGTCCTATTTGTCCTATTCGTCCTATTCGTCCTATTCGTCCTATTCGTCCTATCCAGTCAGTCCTACACTTTCCCCCGCATGGTCCGCTCCGATGCGCGATTTCTCGCCCTCTGCCTGATCGTCGCCGCCGTCTCGATCGCCATCATCGCCTGGGGATTCGACGATACCTTCCCGGAGGCATCCATCGATTTCCAGGTCGATCGCGACGGGTCCCGGGAGCTCGCCGCCGATTTCCTGGAGCGCATCGGGATCGGCACCGGGTTCGCGAAGTCGAGCTCCCGTTTCGGATGGGACGGCGGAGCCAAGGTTTTTCTCGAACGGAACCTCGACCCGGCACGGCTCGAGGTAACTCTCCGGAACGATGTCGAGATCTGGTACTGGCAGCATCGCTGGTTCACGCCGCTCGAGGTGAGGCAGGTACGGGTCGACGTCTCTCCCACCGGACGGATCGTGGCCTTCGAGCTGATCGTCCCGGAGGATGAGGAAGGGCGGCCGATCACCGCGGAGCATGCGCGCGCGCGGGCCCTCGAGTTTCTGTCCTCAATGGACGTGGGCGCGGAGGATCTCGAGCCGGGCGCGCTCGCGACGCGACAACTCCCGAACCGTGTCGACACCACCGTGAGCTTCGAGTCGAAGCGCGTGAGGCCGGGCGGCGCTCCCTATCGCCACGCGGTCACCTTTCACGGCGAACGCATCGCCGGCTACCGGCAGTATCTCGACGTTCCCGACTCCTGGATCCGCGAGTACACGGAGCTCCGCTCGAAGAACCAGGCGGCCGGGGCCGTCGATTCGATTCTGATCCTCATCACCGTCCTCGCGGCGCTCGTGGTCTTCATCTCCCGTCTCCGGCGCGACGACGTGGCCGTGAGGTTCACGAGCTCGACCGCGATCGTCGGAGGCGTCCTGGTACTGCTGGTCGCCCTCAACTCGTGGCCCGCGGCGGTTTCCTCGTACGATCCCGAGACTTCCTGGAACGCCTTCGTGACTCAGCAGCTGCTTTTCTCGCTGATTCAGGCGTTCACGCTGGGAGTCTTTCTCCTGGTCGTGACCGGCTCCGGTGAAGCGCTCTATCGGGAACGGCTTCCGCATCAGCTCGCGATGCCCCGCCTGTTCCGCCGCGATGCGCTCCGATCCAAGCGCGTCGTCCTCGGCCTCGTCCTCGGTTACACCCTCGTTCCCGCCTTCATCGCGTACCAGACGCTCTTCTATCGGACCGCAGCCCGGTTCGGCGCCTGGTCGCCGGCGGAGGTTCCCTACGACGACATCCTGAGCAGCGCCTTTCCGTGGGCGGCCGTGCTCTTCATGGGGTTCTTTCCCGCCGTCTCCGAAGAGTTTCTCTCGCGCGCCTTCTCGATCCCCTTTTTCGAGAGGATTCTCCGCTCCCGCGTGACGGCCATCGTGGCGGCCGGTTTCATCTGGGGATTCGGCCATGCCGCGTACCCGAACCAGCCCTTCTGGATCCGGGGAGTCGAGGTCGGCCTGGCCGGAGTCGTCATCGGCTTTCTGATGCTGCGATTCGGGCTCCTCCCGCTCCTTATCTGGCATTACACGGTCGATGCGGTCTACACCGCACTGCTGCTCTTCCAGTCGGGCAACACTTACTACATCGCCTCGGCCGCGGTCGCGAGCCTCGTCTTTCTCCTGCCGCTGATCCTGGCGCTGGCCCTGGCGGTGCGACATCGCGGGTTCCGGCCGGACGACGACCTGACGAACGCCGCAATCGGCTCCGCTCCCGCCCGGCCGGCCGAACCGCGGACTCGCACTCCCCTGGAAGGAGAGGAGAGAGTCACGCCCCGGCGCGTCGTCACCGCTTCGATCCTGATCGCCGTCGCCGCCGTGGCATGGTCGATCCGCCCGCCCCTCATCGACGACGTCGCCGTCTGGCCGATCTCACAGGAGGAGGCGGCCGAGATCGCGACCCGCCACCTCGGCGGAGCCCAGCCGGGATTCGCGGGAAAGCGCGTCGTCACCGTGACGGCGCGCGGCTTCCGATCGTGGAACGAGCGCGGAGGGAACGTCGAGGGAGGGACGCCCGGCGGTTATGCGCGCATCGCGGCAGAAGAGATTGTGGAGACCACCGGGGTGGACCGCCTCCTGGCGACACAGAGAGATGAAGTGGAAGCCGCGACCTGGGTCGTCCGATTCTTCGAGCCGCTCGTCAAGGAGGAGATGCGCGTCGAGATCGATCCGCGAACGCGGCAGGCAGTCGGCCATCACCGGCAGCTGGACGAGAGTGCCGCGGGTGAGCGGCTCGATCGGATCTCGGCGCTCGCCCTCGCCCGAGCGGAGCTCGCGAGATACGGGCTCGTCCCGGACGAGTTCGAGCTGAAGGAAGCGATCCCCATCGAGCAGCCGGCCCGGCTCGACTGGCTCCTCCATTTCGACGAACGGGAGCTCATCGTGCCGGGAGTCGGACGCAGGGCGAGCGTCCGGCTGGCAGGCTCCGAGGCGACGCAGTTCGCAAAGACCGTGCAAACCGCGGAGCGGCTCGTCGTGAGAGAGTCGCGCCGGACTCTGGTCCAGACTTTCCTTCTCATTCTGCAGCTCGCCGGGATCCTCGGGATCATCGCCCTTCTCGCGCATGGATTCGTGGCCGGGGCACGGGTCAACGGGATTCACCTCCGCTTCGGAATTCGCGCCGCGCTGCTCGCCGCGCCACTTGGGCTCGCAGTGGCTGCACTCCGCGCCCCCGGCATCGCATCCTTCTACGACACCGCCATCGCCTGGGAGACATTCCTGGTCGGCGCGGGAACCGAGCTCGTGCTCGGCGTTGCGGCGCAGCTCGGGTTGATCCTCGTCGCCGGGATTCTCATCGAGACGGCGAATCCCGCCGCTGTCTCCGCCTTCGGCTCTGATGGGCGGAGACGGTACGGTCGCGCGGCGGCCGTCGCCGCTCTTGCACTCGCCCCGGCCGTGGCGCTCATCGGTCTCGGTCTCGACCTGATTCCGCGCCTGGCGCCATCGGCTCTTCCCATTCCAATCGTCGGGATTCCGGGATGGACCGATTCACCGTTTCCTCTCGCGGGGCTGCTCTGGAGCGCGGTCGTGACCGGATTCGTCGCTGCCGCAGCCGCGAGCGCGATCGGAGCGTCGATCCGTGAGACGGGCCGGCCGCGGATCGTCCTTCTCATCGCCGCGCTCGTCCTCACCACCGCCCAGCTCGATCCTTCCGCCAACGGTTTGGAAATCCCCGGCTCGATTTTCTTCGCGGCGGTCCTCGCCGCGGTCGCCCTGTACGGGTCGCGTCATCTTCTCAAGACGAATCCGCTCTCATGGTCCGCGGCTCCGTTCGCAGCGGTGCTCCTTCTTTCCGCGATTCCCCTTCTGCTTTCTCAGCGCCCCGGGATCGTGGCGCACGGCGTGGCGGCGATTGCCGTGGCCTTCGCGTTCACTGCATTTCTCGTCCGGCCTCGGACTCGGATTTTTTGAAGCCTCAGGTGAGCCGTGCAATCTCTTCCGCGACGGCGTCGGGATTCGAGAACGCGACACCGTGAGCTCCGGGCACGAGCTCCAGCTCTGCTCCGAGCTCGCGAAGCCGGGGACGGTCGATCATCGGATCGCGAGCTCCTCCGAGAAACAGTGCGTCGGCGGGAACCTCGGCGAGGGCCTCACGCGCAGCGCGGGCATGCGCGACGATCGGCAGCAGACCCGAGTCCCAGTACGCGCTGATCGCCTCGGCGAACAGGGCCCATGGCTCTCTCGTGCCGTCGACCGCGAGCAGGAGAGGCAAGCGTATCCAAGGCCAGGATCTGCGCGTCCAGATTGGCGCGATGTGAACCGCGGTGCGGATGGCGCTCGAGCCGCTTTTCTTCACCCCGTCGACGAGCACGCAGCCGGTCGAATGTCCGGCCCACACGGCGCCTTCGATCCCCGCATCCTCGGCCCACCCGAGGGTGCGCTGGACGAGATCACTCATGTTCCCGATCTCGCTCTCCTCGTCCCGACTGAAACCGATCCCCGGAAGATCGGGCGCCACCGCGCCAAGGCCGCGAGCGTGAAGCGACGCGGCGAGTCGCCGGAGATAGCCGCTCCCCAACCCGAGGCCGTGAATCAGGACCACGTCCGCAGCGCCGCCGGAGGAGCGCCAGCAGATGCCGCCCCGGCAATCCCGAACGGCCCACGAGAAGGGAGGCTTTTCGGGAGGTGAGGGCGGCTCATGTGCGCTCTCGACCTCGTCGAGGAACCGGAGGAGAGTCCGCTCGAACTCCCGCGGCTGGTCCCACATCGCCACGTGTCCCGCCCCGGCGAGAATCGCGAGCCGCGCCTGCGGCATCCTTTCGCGCATCGCTTCGGCGTATTGCACCGGAACGAGGGGATCGCTCTCGCCCCAGACGAGAAGAACCGGGGCGCGGATCGTCTCCATCGCGGGGCGGGAATCGCGCAGAAGCATCCGCGCCGAGGCGAGGGCGATCGACCCCGGCCCCGCGCGCAGCGCATCCAGCACGAGCCTCGGCCCGAAAGTGATCAGTTCGCGGGGAGGATGGACGAGAGCTTCGAGGTGAGGCCGGGCAATCGAAATGAGCGGCACTCCGGTCGACGCAATGAGCGTGAGCGAACGAACCATCGAGGGAGCCCGGGCGGCCAACTCGATGGCCGTCTGCCCGCCCATCGAATGCCCGACCAGATGAACCGGCTCGGAGAGCTCGCTCTCGAGCCAACGCACCAGAAGCGCGACCCCCTCGTCGAAGGAAAGCGGGAGGGGGGAGCCGACGAAGCGGCGGTTTCTCCCGAACCCGACCATGTCGGGAGCAATCACCCTGTGCCGCTCCGAAAGCGCGTCGACGTTCCGGTCCCACCAGTGAGACGAGCCCGAAAGCCCGTGAAGCAGAACGACCGGCGTTCCCGAGCCGGCCGTACGAATCCAGAATGAGTGAGGAGGAATCTCGACCCGCTGCTCGCGCATGCGTTACCGGACTCGCCCGTGCTCCACCATGAGGCATCGGTCCTGGACGACCTTGATTCCCGCCTCGGCGAGCTTCCGCGCCGCCTCGTCGTTCCGGATTCCCAACTGAAACCATACCGACTTCGGACGAGCGGCGAGGATGTCGTCCACGTGCGGGGGGATGTCCTGCGGCTTGCGGAAGACATTGACCATGTCGATCGGGCGGTCGACGGCGGCGAGCGCCCGGAAGACCTTCTCTCCGAGAATTTCGG